>CBFGNY010000052.1:0-23404 GCA_965650235.1 uncultured Flavobacterium sp.
GTTGTTAGTTGTTAGTTGTTAGTTGAAAACAACAAAAACATATTCTGCCTAAACAACTTTATAATGACACTTATACAAAAACTATGAACTATTAACCATCAACTAACAACTAATTAACTGTAAACCAAAAATATGATTGTAATCACAAATCCTTCTGCAATTGCAAATGAAATCAGCATAATTGATTCTTTATTTGAAGAAGGATTGTCTTTGCTTCACATTCGGAAACCAGGTTTTTCAGAAGTAGAAATGGCAAAGTTTATTCATCAAATAAAACATGAATACAGAAAGAATCTGGTTCTGCATAATCATCATGAAATAGCAGCTGATTTTGGGATTAACAGAATTCATTTTTCAGAAACAGAAAGAAAAACAATCGATTCGAATGTAATTTCAAATATGGCTTTATCAACCTCAACGCATTCGATTGAAGATTTCAATACTCTGGAAAACACTTTTGAATATGCTTTTTTAAGCCCGGTCTTTACAAGTATTTCGAAAGAGAATTATAGTCCAAAAACTGATCTTTTTGAAGATTTAGCTAAGCGGGAAAATTTTAGTACTAAGCTGGTTGCTTTAGGCGGAATTCATTCAGACAATATTGAAAAATCCCTTCAGAATGGTTTTGATGATGTCGCTCTTTTAGGCACAATCTGGAATAGTCCAAATTCAATTAAAAATTTTAAACTATGTCAAAAAATCGCCCTTTCGCTCTTAGCATAGCTGGTTTAGATCCTTCAGGAGGTGCCGGAATTTTAGCTGATACTAAAACTTTTGAACAGCATCAGGTTAACGGTTTTGCGATTACAACCGCTAATACGATTCAAACCGAAAATATGTTTTATGAAATTCAATGGACAGATTTAAGTTTTGTAATTCGTTCGATTGAAACCTTATTTTTGAGCTATGAAATCAGTACAGTTAAAATTGGAATTGTTCCAAGTTTGCATTATTTAAATAGAATTCTTTCGTCAATAAAATTATTATCCCCAACAACAAAAATCGTTTGGGATCCGGTTTTAAAATCGTCAACGAAATTCGAATTCATTAAAATAAACGATGATTTGATTCTTGATGAAATTCTATCGAAGACTGATCTGATAACGCCAAATTACGATGAAATAGTAATACTATTTCCAGATTTCGTATCAGATAAATCGTGGTTGAGGGACGAACTTCAAACTTCTATTTTGCTGAAAGGAGGTCATAATGAAGCTGCTTTGGGCACAGATTATCTTTTTCAGAAAAACAATATTACAGAACTTTTGCCAACTAACATTCTTTACCAGCCCAAACATGGATCAGGTTGCGTCCTGTCTTCAGCTATTGCTGCAAATCTGGCTTTAGGTCATGATCTGAAAACGGCTTGCCGCGAAGCAAAATTATATATCGAAAAATACTTAAGTTCAACATCAACGCTAATTGGCTATCATTATGTTTAACAAATTACAATATATTTCACAAGGCGAAACAGTCGAAAAGCAATTGCAAAATATTCATCAGGCTCTTGATGCTGGTTGCAATTGGATACAAATGCGGTTTAAAAATCAAACTCCTGAAAAACGATTTTCTTTAGCTGAAGCAGTAAAAGTTTTATGCGAAGAATATTTGGCAACTTTCATTGTAAATGATGATGTTTTACTCACTCAGAAAATTGCTGCAGATGGTGTACACTTAGGTTTAACTGACATGAATATCCCTGAAGCCCGAGCTATTTTAGGAGACAGAAAAATTATTGGTGCAACCGCAAATACTTTTGAAGATGTTCTTTTTCAGTCTAAAAACGGTTGTGATTATATCGGCCTGGGACCTTTTCAATTTACTGAAACCAAAGAAAAACTAAGCCCCATTTTAGGTACCGAAGGTTACTATTCTATAATGAATAAAATGAAAACTCAAAATATTTTGGCACCCGTTTACGCTATTGGCGGAATCACTTTAGAAAATATAGAAGATCTTGTAAAAACAGGCATTCATGGTATTGCCGTTTCTGGAATGATTACAAAAAGCCATCAAAAAGAAAAACTGGTTCAACAACTTAACGACAAATTATATGCAAACGTCATTATTTAAAATTGGAGATAAAATCCTTACTTCCCGTTTATTTTTGGGAACAGGAAAATTTGGTTCTAACTTGCAGATGGAAGAAGCCATTTTAGCTTCAGGAAGCGAATTGGTAACGGTGGCATTAAAACGCATTGATCTCGAAACCGACACAGATGCCATTTTATCACATTTACAGCATCCCAATATTAATTTATTACCCAATACATCCGGTGCCAGAAATGCGAAAGAAGCTGTTTTTGCTTCACAATTAGCTCGTGAAGCACTCGAAACCAATTGGGTAAAACTTGAGATTCATCCAGATCCAAAATATCTGATGCCTGATCCGATTGAGACTTTAAAAGCTACTGAAGAGCTTGCAAAGCTTGGTTTTTTTGTTTTACCTTATATTCATGCTGATCCAGTTTTGTGCAAACATTTGGAAAATGCGGGATCGGCTGCTGTAATGCCTTTAGGTTCACCAATTGGCAGTAACAAAGGTTTAAAAACTATTGATTTTTTAGAAATCATTATTGAACAAAGTAATGTTCCTGTAATTGTAGATGCCGGAATTGGCGCTCCATCCGATGCTGCAAAAGCAATGGAAATTGGAGCCGATGCAGTTTTGGTTAATACTGCAATTGCTGTAGCTGGTAATCCAAAATTAATGGCCGAAGCTTTTAAAGAAGCTGTTATTGCTGGCCGAAAAGCCTTCGAAGCCAAAATTGCAAATCAGCAAAATCATGCGGTTGCTTCGAGTCCGTTGACTGCTTTCTTACATGAGTGATTTTAAACTCACGCAGATTTTGGAGATTGAGCAGATTTATTTTAATAAAATATCCATAGCTAAAAAGATTAATCTGCATTATCTGCTAAATCTGCGTGAAAAACATTTTTTTAAAGAAAAGTAAGAAATTTCATTTAAATTTGATTGCTATTATTTCAAATTACAATTATGTCAGAAAATGAAATTTCATATAAAATAAGAGGTGCTATTTTTAAAGTATATAACACTTTAGGTCCGGGATTATTAGAATCAGTTTACGAAAGTGCATTATATTATCAATTAGAAAAAGATAACCTAAAAGTTCTTAAACAAGTTGAAGTACCAGTCAGATATGATGATACCTTTCTTGACATCACTTTTAAACTTGACTTATTAGTTGAAGACAAAGTAATCATAGAATTAAAATCAGTTGAAGAATTAAAAGCAATTCATTACAAACAACTAACAACCTACTTAAAGTTAACAAATATAAAACTAGGTTTGCTAGTCAATTTTAACTGTGTAAATATTCTAGACAATATCACTAGAGTTGTCAATAAAATATAAAATGATATTCAAATTTTTACAGATTCAACTAGAAAAATAAAATTTAAATAAAAATCTGCTTAATCTGCAAAATCTGCGTGAAACAAAACATAATACAATGAAAACGTTCAAATCGGTTTTTGAAAATTATGATTGGAAAACCATTCAATCTAAAATATATCAAACCACATCAAAAGATGTTGTGTATTCCTTGGCTAAAACCAAACGTAATCTGGATGATTTTTTAGTTCTGATTTCTCCTGCTGCACAAAATTATTTAGAGCAGATGGCACAGGAATGCCATGAAATTACTAAAAAGCGTTTTGGTAAAACCATTCAAATGTACGCTCCGCTTTATTTAAGTAACGAATGTCAAAATATCTGTACTTATTGTGGCTTTAGTTTAGACAATAAAATTAAACGAAAAACACTTTTAGACACTGAGATAAAACTCGAAGTTGAAGCTTTAAAAAAACTTGGCTTTGATCATGTTTTATTGGTTACTGGAGAAGCTAATTATACCGTAAATATTAATTACTTTCTGAATGCGATTGACTTGATCAGAGAACAATTTTCTATTATTTCTGTGGAAGTTCAGCCTCTTTCTACTGAAGAATACCAACGTTTACATGAAGCCGGAGTTTATTCTGTTTTGGTTTATCAGGAAACATATCATCAGGAAGTTTACAAAAAATACCATACGAAAGGGAAAAAATCAAACTTTGATTTCAGGCTTGAAACTCCAGACCGAATTGGAACTGCCGGAATTCATAAAATAGGTTTGGGCGTTCTATTAGGTTTAGAAGACTGGCGAACAGATAGTTTTTTTAATGCTTTGCATTTAGATTATCTTCAAAAAAAATACTGGCAGACTAAATATTCTGTTTCATTTCCGAGATTACGTCCTGCTGAAGGCATTATCGAACCCAATTTTATTATGGATGATAAGGATCTCACACAGTTAATCTGTGCTTATCGTTTGTGGAATGAAGATTTGGAAATTTCAATTTCGACTCGTGAAAACGAAAAATTCAGAAACAATATTATTCCCATTGGCGTAACAAGTATGAGTGCAGGTTCTAAAACAAATCCGGGCGGTTATGTTGTTGATCCGCAATCACTGGAACAATTTGAAATAAGCGATGAACGTTCAGCAGGAGAAATTGCCGAAATCATTACTAAAAAAGGTTATGAACCCGTTTGGAAGGACTGGGATAAAAGTTTTCAATAAAATTCAAACTTTAAATTCCAAATTCTAACCTCAATCTAAAATCTAAATCAGAATTTCGAATCTGCGCTCCACCTGACAACTTATAACATCTAACTTTTAACACCTAACTCAAAGAATGAGCATCATACAAGAATTTTTACGTTATAACCGACAAACCATTCTTCCTGAAATTGGCGACAGAGGTCAGGAAAAACTCAAAAAAGCAAAAGTTTTGGTAATTGGAGCCGGAGGTTTGGGCTGTCCGATTCTTCAATATATAGCAACGGCTGGAGTAGGTTTTATTGGAATAATGGATTTCGATACTATCGAAATCCACAATTTACATCGACAAATTTTATATACTGAAAACGAAATTGGTCAGGAAAAAGCAGTTGTAGCTAAAAATGTTGTTTCGAAACTTAATCCTTTGATAACAGTTGAAGCAATTCTTGAAAAATTAACATCCGAAAATGCATCGAAAATCATTCAGCAATATGATATTGTTGTGGATGGTTCTGATAATTTTACGACTCGTTATCTGGTAAACGATACTTGCGTTGCACTTCAGAAACCTTTAATTTATGGAAGCATTTTAAAGTTTGAAGGACAAGTTGCCGTTTTTAATCATAACGGAAGCAAAAACCTTCGTGATTTATTTCCTGAAATGCCAAATCCAAAAGATGTTCCGAATTGCAGCCTCAACGGAGTTTTAGGAACTTTGCCCGGAATCATTGGCACTATGATGGCACATGAAACACTAAAATTAATTTTGGAATTACCAACCTTAAAAAATGAATTGGTACTTTTTAATACTTTAAATTACAGCTTCACAAAATTGAATTTTTAGAAAACAACGGCATCACCCACCTGAATTATTCCCGGATTCAAACCAACAATATTGATGCCGAACAAAACAGAATTATTAACATTTCTATATTTGCTCAAAGTTTTCAGAGGCTCTTTTTTTACAACTCCAGTCTGCGGATCATTATTCACCATTATACATCTTCCACAGGGTTTTACATTTTTAAACTGAACTTTACCAATTTTAAATTCCTCAAAATCATCTTCCTCATGAGAATTTTGCGTACTAATAACAATATTGGGACGAAATCTTTTTATAGTTATTTTTTCTTCTAATTTATCATTCAAAAAATCCAAACTTCTTGTACCGATTAGTAAGTAGGGATACGCATCTGCAAAACTCACATTATATGTTTTTTTTGATCTTGAACTTTCATGTTTACGATCTCCAGTTTTAATGATTTTTACCAATTTACATCCAAATCCTAAATGCTCGCTAAACCATTTTGAAGTCACTTTATTTACTTCGAAAACAAAACTTTTATCTTCCCATACTTTTGTATAAAGCTGGTCGTCTAAATGTTCATTCATTGAAAATTCGTGTTCATGATCCTGAAAAGTAATCGTGATTTTTCCGTTTGAAATTTGAGGATAAAACTGACTCAAAACAGGATATTCTCTTTGGGTTATAAGTTGATTATCTGTGTCAATGAGCATCCATCTGCGGTCATTTTCAAAACCCATTTCTTCAGCAAAAGCCTGCTGACAGCTAATTCCTGCCAGACTTTTTATCGGATAAATATAAATTTCTTTTACAATGTAAACGATACTCATTTCACTTGCTTTTTAAAATAGACATAAACTCATCACGCTCAATTTCGCGACAGCCTAAACTTTCCAAATGTGGATTATAAACCTGACAGTCTAATAGCTTATAATTTTTTTCTTTTAAATAATTTACCAAAGCTATAAAAGCAACTTTTGAGGCATTCGATACTTTAGAAAACATACTTTCACCACAAAAAACATGGCCTAAATCAATTCCGTATAAACCTCCAACCAAAACCTCATCCTGCCAAACTTCAACCGATTTTGCGATTCCTTCAGTGTTTAATTTGCAATAGGCATCGATCATTTCGTTTGAAATCCAGGTTCCGTCTTGACCATCTCGTTTTATTTTTTGACAATTAGAAATTACATCTTTAAAGTTCTGATTAAAAGTTACTTTAAACTGATTTCGATTCAAAACATTCCGCATACTTTTAGATACAATCAATTCATCCAGAAACAAAACCATCCTCGGATCCGGCGACCACCAAAGAATGGGTTCTCCTTCATTGAACCAGGGAAAAATTCCACTTTTGTAAGCTAATTTAAGTCTTTCAGTACTTAAATCACCGCCAATGGACAGAATACCATCTTCATCGGCTTCTGAAACTGGAGGGAAAAATAAATCTTTGGATACGTAATACATTTTAAAAAATCAATTTCAATAACAATAGCAATTTCAAACGTCCATAATCTTCTTTGTGGAGTTACTTGTGCGATTTCTAATTTCAGTCTAAATGACAAAACTAACTCAAAAATAAAATTCCAAATCCCAAATACACTGCATGATTTGGAATTTGGAATTTAAAATATTGGAATTTACGCCTTTTTTAGAAAGGTAAATCGTCCGGTTCGTCTTCGTTTAAATTTGTTGCCGGAGCAAAAGCTTCTGCAGCTGGCATTGGAGGAGTTTGCCCTGGACCTTCCGGTGCCAATCTTTCGATTCTCCAACCTTGAATGCTATTGAAATATCTGGTTTCTCCTTGTGGATTAACCCATTCTCTTCCTCTTAAATTAATAGAAACTTTTACAGCCTCACCTTGTTTGTAGTTGCTTAATAAATCACATTTATCTTGTGTGAATTCAACTAAAATATGTTGCGGATACTGCTCATCTGTAGTAACTACCAATTCTCTTTTTTTGAATGAGGCACTTACCTGCTGCTCCGGATTAATCACTTTTACTTTTCCTATAACTTCCATCTTCTTCTATATTAATTATTATTTCGTTTCTTATTTCTTTGCTAAAAGCACTTTCCAGGCCGATGTAATATCATCATTATCCAGATATTTTTTGGCTTCTAAATGTATTTTTTCCTGATCATCTGAGCTCAAAACTCCCTTTACAGAAAAATTTTCTTTCACAAATATACTAACTTCTTCTGTTGTAGGCAAGGCTTCAATATTGCCTAATTTTCCAAGATCGTTTCCGTTAAAAACAGGGCTTTCCCTGATAAAATTCGGAATCACATCTACTCCAACCCCTAAAGTCGTCAGTGGTTTTTGTACTTCAAAAAGTCCCTGGTTAGATCTTGAATACCAATTATTTCCCAGTCTTGAAACCAAATCGATTTTATACTGATCAATGGCTCCATTTTCATCTAAAACCGATTCGTGAATATGAATTTTAACCACTTCGCAAAGAATCAGATTTCCTGCACCGCCTTCTTCTCCTAACGGAATAATCTGTGTAACTTTGCACTCAAACTGCACCGGAGATTCTTTTACACGATATGGTTTCACTATATCTGACGGGATTTGTGTCAACCCTGCTTTTATAAATTCATTTACGCCATCCCCATATTCTGTACTGGCTAATGATGTTTGCTGTACTAAATCATAATTTACCACATTGATTACGACTTCACATGTCGCTTCGGCATTGATCAAAGTGTGTTTAATCGTATTGTCACGGACACGTCTTGAGGGCGAAAAAACCAAAATTGGCGGATTGGCACTAAACACATTAAAGAAACTAAAGGGCGATAAATTCGGAATTCCTTTTGTACTAATTGTACTTGCAAAAGCAATTGGTCGTGGTCCAATAGCACTTTGCAGATAACCTTGTAATTTTGCCGTTGGTATCTCTTTTGGATTAATACTAATCATAAGTTTTTGTTTTTTAACAGAATCGTTTTTAGCAATTACAAAAATATAGAATTGGATTAAGTCAAAGAAATAGTTTCAGGCTTAAAAGCAAAATCTTTAAACACTCACAAAATATAAAACGTGTTTATTTCGTTATATTTATACCTCAAAAATTACGCTATGCATTTTTCTGAAAGCAGAAATACAACCCGTTGGATTATTATTTTTATTTCATTTTCAATCATTTCGCTGATACTTTGGAATACCTATACCTTTTTTCAAATATTCAAAAACGAAGAGCGATTGAAAATGAATATTTTGGCAAACGCACAAAAAACAATTATCAATGCCAATGAATATACAGACCTTGATTTGCCGCTTGAAATTACAAATAGTAATAATTCGGTTCCCGTAATGCTGGTGATGTATGATAAAATTATTAATTCTAAAAATGTTCCTGAGGAAATCCTTAATGACAAACAAAAATATATGGCGTTTATAAAAAAATTAAAACGCGAAAATGAGCCTATAATCTTTGAATATTCTCCAGGAAAATATCAGCAGTTGTATTACGGAAATTCGGAATTACTGAACAAACTTAAATATTATCCTATTGCCTTATTACTAATTATCTTTTTGTTTGCCGCTTTGATTTACAATTTTTACAAAAGCACAAAAATAGCAACTCAAAACAAACTATGGGCGGGAATGGCAAAAGAAACGGCTCACCAGATTGGAACGCCCTTGTCATCATTAATTGGCTGGGTTGAAATTTTAAAAACCGAACAAATTGACCAGTCGATAACATTCGAAATAGAAAAAGATATCGAAAGATTGCAGACAATTACTGATCGGTTCTCTAAAATTGGGTCTGTTCCTGTCTTGGAAAATCATGATGTTGTTGCTGAAACTTTAAACACTTTCGAGTATTTACAATCCCGTTTTTCTAAGCAGGTTAACTTTTCATATCACACTCCGGAAAAGCCTATTTTTGTGCTGATTAATCCAACGCTTCATAGCTGGACTATTGAAAACCTGATAAAAAATGCCATTGATGCCATGAAAGGAAAAGGTACTTTAGATCTCCAGATTGAGCAGGACAACCATCATGTAAAAATAAACATCAAAGATTCAGGAACCGGAATTTCGAAAAACCAATTCAAAACCATTTTTGAACCTGGGTTTACAACAAAAAAACGGGGCTGGGGATTGGGTCTTTCGCTAACCAAAAGAATAGTTGAAGAATATCACAGCGGGAAAATTAAAGTTTTACATTCTGAAATTGGAAAAGGAACTACATTTCAGATTTCACTAAATAAAAAAATGCCGTAAAAATCAATTACGGCATTTTTTACTTTTTTCTGATATATTACAGATTAGACTGAATATTTTTTGCCAGAGCTTCAAATTCTTCTTTAGAAAGAGATACTTTATTGTGAAAGCGCATTTCGTCCATTTCGTTTAACGGAATCAAATGTACGTGTGCATGAGGAACTTCTAAACCAACAACTGCCATTCCGACTCTTTTGCAGGGAACTGTTTTTTCTAAAGCGATTGCAATTTTTTTAGAAAATTTCATCAATCCCAAATACAACTCATCATCCATTTCAAAAATCTTATCGATTTCTTTTTTTGGAATGCATAGCGTGTGTCCCTTAGCATTTGGATTTACATCTAAAAAAGCCAGATAATTATCGTCTTCGGCAATTTTATAGGCAGGGATTTCTCCGTTTACTATTTTGGTGAATATGCTCATTTTGTAATTTTTAAAAATCTTAATAGTGAGATTGCTTCGTTTCTCGCAATGACTTAGTCTCTGGAAATCTCCAGAATCTCAAATTTCAAAATACCATTCGGCACAGTAATTTCCGCTACCTCTCCAACTGATTTTCCTAATAAACCTTTTCCAATAGGAGAAGTTACGGAGATTTTTCCGGTTTTCAAATCTGCTTCACTTTCTGCAACAAGCGTATATGTCATTTCCATTCCGTTGCTTTGGTTTTTGATTTTTACATTCGATAAAACCAGTGCTTTTGAAACATCCAATTGAGATTCATCAATCAATCTGGCATTAGCATATACTTCTTCGAGTTTTGAAATCCTCATTTCAAGCAACCCCTGAGCCTCTTTGGCAGCGTCATACTCTGCATTTTCAGATAAATCTCCTTTGTCTCTTGCTTCTGCTATATCCTGAGATGCTTTTGGACGCATTACACTTTTTAAATGCTCCAATTCATCTTTTAATTTTTTTAATCCTTCTGCTGTATAATAAGATACTTTACTCATAACTTCATCGTTTATATAAATACAAAAAATCCCATCGGGACGGGATTTTCTTATTACAAATATACTATTATTTTTTATAGTACATAATTATATGTTAATCATATAGAATTCAAAAGCAAATAAATTATTTTTGTCTTACTAATTCTCTTTAAAACAAATGAAAAAACTCTGGCTTTTAATACTCTTTGTTTCTGTACTTTTTTCTTGCAGCGATAATAGTCAAAGCAATAAAAACCCAAATATACCTAATTATCGTGTTGATTTATACCTCAACACCAGTTTGCCTTTATACAATAAACTGACTTATGTTAGCAATCCTGTATTGGTTCCAAATGAAGGTGCCCAAGGTATTATCGTAATGAAAGTTGGCGAAGGAATGTATACTGCTTTTGATGCGGCTTGCCCTAATCAGCCTGCAAAAACATGTGCTGCAATGACCCTCGACGGAATTAATGCAGTTTGTTCCTGCGATAAAAGCACCTACAGTCTTTTTACCGGACTTGGAGAGAAAGAATATCCAATGAAGCAATATCGTGTTGAAGTAAATGGCAATATGATTCATGTTTATAATTAAAACAAGAAAAGCCTGAAATTAATAATTTTCAGGCTTCTTTGTTATTTGCAATTTAGAATTTCAAAGTAAGTCCAATTAAGCCGTTAATTCCTGCCTGCGGATAATAGTAAGGATAAACATCCCACATGTATCCATTAGAAACATACTTCTTATCTAAAATATTATTGACCAAACCTGTAATCATTATCGATTTAAAAACAGATCTTGGCTTAATCTCGTAAGATATATTCAAATCGTTTACAAAATAATCAGCCAGCTTTGCAGAAGGCAATTCGATATTGTTCATGTATTGTTCGCCAACGAATTTTTGCAATAACGAAATATGCAAACTTTCAAGCGGACTGTAAACGATAATATTTCCTGCAATTACTTCTGGTGAATAGGCGATGTTTTTTGTTCCGTAATTTTGACCTTCAACATCTAAATCAACATTTTTATTGCTGCTTAATGTGAAGTTTGGCCTAAGAATAAATTTATCTGAAAGTTTAATCGTTGCATCAACTTCAAAACCTAAACGATAGCTATTGTCTGTATTTGACCGAATTGGGTTCCCCACATCGTCTAATGTTCCTGTTAAAATCAATTGATCTTTATAACCCATGTAATAGAAGTTAGAACTCAACTGAAATTTTTCTGAATTGAATCTCCAGCCTAACTCATAATCGTTTAATTTTTCAGGTTTTACATTTCCGCCTTCATAATCGGTTCTGTTTGGTTCACGATTTGCTCTGGCGTATGAAAAATAAAGTGTATTTTTTTGATCGATTTCAAAGTTTAAACCCGCTTTTGGGTTAAAGAAATTGAAATTATCATCAACCAGACCGGTTTCCCAGCTATTGGCTTTGTAGGTCACATTTCTATATTGCAAATCGCCGTAAAAACTTAATTTTTCTGTAAACTGATAATTGGCTTTAGCAAAGATATTTCCATCCGTTTTTGTTGAAAAATCATCATAATAGTGGTCTCCCAATTCTGATTGTGATGCATTTCTCGCCCAGATTACTTTTCCATAATGATCACCTTCGTATTTATTCCATCCACCACCTAGTATAACATCCAGTTTTTCTTCTTTGTATTTTACAGAAAAAGTAGTTCCGTAAAAATCATTGTCTAACCATTTTTGGCGCACTAAATCAGTAGTGGTGATAGCATCGACTGGCAGTAAACCATAATCGGCCATATCTGCATCTTCCTTATAATTTTCATAAAACCCTTTTCCTATAGTATAATGAAAAGCTAAATTGGTACTCCATTTATCCGATAATGATTCACTCCAATGCAGTTGATAATGATCCTGATTGTAATTATCAGTTTCATTATCATAAAAACGATCATTTCCGGCTTCATCAGTAAATTTTCCTGCAGAATTATACCTACGGTTTTCATTTAAGGTTTCTGCATCAATTCCGTTCCAGGATTGGTATGTCTTCTGAGTTCCGCCAAACACCAATGCTTTAATCAAAGTTGTTTTACCAACGTAGCTTCCCTGCAAAAAATAGGACTTTAAATCAGAGCTTGCGCGATCTACATAACCGTCAGATTTAATGGTAGATAAACGGCCGGCTAATTCAAAATGATCGTTTAACAAACCTGTACTGAATTTTACGGTATTTTTATTCGAATTGAAACTTCCATAAGAACTTGAAATTTCACCATTTGCTTTTGCTGCGTAATTATCTGTCAGCATGTTTAAGCTGGCGCCAAAAGCACCCGAACCATTCGTTGATGTTCCCACACCACGCTGCAATTGCAGACTTTCTACAGATGAAGCAAAATCGGGCATGTTTACCCAAAAGGTGCCCTGACTTTCAGAATCGTTATATGGAATCCCGTTTATAGTGACATTCACTCTCGTAGCGTCGCTTCCACGAACACGGATTCCTGTGTAGCCCATTCCGTTTCCGGCATCAGAAGTCGTTACTACCGATGGAAGATAATTCATAAGAATTGGAATATCCTGACCTAGATTTCTGTATTTAATGTCTTTTTTATCCAGATTACTAAAACTAACCGGCGTTTTTGTAGTGACACGAACGGCTGATACCAATACATTATCAAGTTGATTGACTTTTACAGAATCCTGTTCTTCCTGAGCGAAAGAAGTTAGGCAACAGAAAATAGAAAATAGAGTAAAGAAAATAGATTTCAGGTTCAACTTAGAACCTTTGTAACTTAGCACCTCAGTACCTTTAAAAATAGTTTTCATCCGTAAAAAATTACGAATAAAAGGGGGAATTATTCTTTTGGTTAAATTAATAAATGTGTTCCGACAAAGTATGATAGTACAAACTAAAAATTGTCGTTTTTCCCTTAGCAACATTACTCGCTCAGGTTCTTTGGGTATGATCTCAGCTCGTTATTTAGAGCACCCCTTTGAGACAGTGCAAAAGTAGTACTAAAAAATTCAAAAATCAAAATCAAAAACCGATTAAAATAAAATTCCAAAATTCCAAACTTACTTATGTAATTTTTAAATTGGAATTTAATCTATATCAGGTTTTCTACGAGATTGCTTCCTTTCAGAAATATTCTTCTTATCCTTAATTCTTTTTTTAATTACGGACTTTGGGACTTTGGTAGCTTTTCTAACTTTAGGAACAAACAATCCTTTTTTGATAATTTCTAAAAAACGCTTTACAACAATTTCTTTATTTTTAAGTTGGCTTCTGTCTTCGTCACAATTTAAAATCAGAATGTTTTCAGAAGTTAAACGAGAGGCTAAATTCGTTTGCAGTAACAATTTTTGTTCTTCAGATAAAGCCTGTGAAGTATTTAAATCGAAACTCAGCACTACTTTCGATGAAACTTTGTTTACGTTTTGTCCTCCGGCACCACTGCTTCTAACAGCCTTAAAATGTAATTCTGATATGATTTTTTCTAAATCCATTATTTTGGCTGATGTGCCGGTTTTAATAAATCATTTACGGTTTTAACAGGATTAAAAGTAATCAATGGGACTGCAACGAAAATGGTAAGCCAATTAGACATTCCGCCATTCCACAATCCTGGCAATTCGTAATTCTTAACTATTTTTCCTTCGGCGCTTTTTTCAACAATGAATCCTGTATTATGATCTACAAAGTCTTCCAGATTAAACTTTTCACCTATATAATTTTTAGTTCCGCAAACCAAATCAACGGGATTAAAATGGGTTGCCTTATCCAGAATTGATTTTTGCTTTTTATTGGTTAAATCGACTTGTGAACTTTCTACTATTTGCAGTGAAATTTCGCCTCTTTCATTTCGTACCCAAAAAGGCCCCCCTCCCGCTTCTCCTTCATTTTTAACCATTCCGCAAACCCTTATTGGTCTGTTCAGAAGCTCTTTTATCTTACTTATTTTATGTTCAACAGTAAATTTATTAAAGTCGCCAGTCATTTCAATATTAAGTTTTTGCATTAAAAAATTAACTATTTCCTCAATATCTTCTTCTTTAATCAGCCCCTCCTCAATTGCCTTCAAATAAGCATAAACTTTTTGTTGCGATTCTATCAAAATTCCGCCTAATGCTTTTTTATATAGCGTAGTCTTATTAATATTATTTTGAATAACATTGTCGATGTTTTTTATGAAAATAACATCAGCATCAATGTTATTAAGGTTTTCAATCAATGCTCCATGGCCACCAGGTCTGAAAACGAAAGATCCTTTTTGACTTCTAAAAACATTATCTTTTATATCTACAGCAATAGAATCTGTCTGTTTGTTTTGATAAGAGAAACCAATATTTATTTGAGTTCCTGATTCAGATTCAACTTTTTCTTTGACTTCTTCAATAGCTTTTTCAAATAATTCCCGATGTGCTTCAGAAACTGTAAAATGCAGATTTGAAGTTTTATTTGTCGCTGCATAATGTATGCATTCATTCAAATGTTCATGAATCGGGTTTGCAATATGCGTTTTATACTTGTGAAAAGGCAAAACCGCTTTTGGTTTATTGGCAAAATCAAAATAATCCGGAGACAATAATAATTTTATAAAATAATAATTTTTATGATCTCTGTCTAAACTATCAAAATCAGGATAAATTACTTTTAGTTGCTTATAAACCTCTTTAAAAAATGGAAACTTATCCATACCAACAATAAAAATAGACAAATCGTTGTCTTTTTTTCTATTGATGTAAGAATTAATTGTTTCTTTTTCAATGTCATAATTATTTAAAAAAGCAATCAAAAATTTAAACATCCTGGTTGCTGCACCAGAAGCGGGAATAAATTTACATATTTTAAAATTTTCTTTATGAAGGTCAAAGAACTTAGCTTTTTCTTCAAAATCAGCAGTTGATAAACTTAAAATTCCGTTGTTAACAGTCGCAGGACTTATTAAATTACATTTTGAAATTCCTTTTTTAAAAATTTTAAGCTGTTTGAGTATATTCTCGAAAGGGATTCCGTGATTATAAATTTCGACAAAATCTGCCGATGAGAATCCTTTCTTTTTAGCAATTGCCAGATTATCAATAATCGCTGTAGCTTTGGCCAAACGGCTTTCCTTATCACCAGAAATAGTAATAAAAGGTTTTTTATTGTCGATTAACGTTTGCTTAAAAACAGAGAAAACAGTTTCTCTTTTATTAGGATTGTCACGAATATCATCTTTCTCCCATGGAACATCGATATCTGTCAGAAAAAACAAATCGTAGTCATGTGCCAAGGCAGCTTCATTTAAAAGTGGATTGCAAAAACCGTAATAAACTTCAGAAAAAACTTTAGTCACCATTAGATTAGTATCGCAAAAAAGATATTTTTGGGCGGTATACAGCTTTTCATTTTCTAATGCTACCTGCCCATAGGCAATTGGCATCATGTCTTCTTCAGAACAAATTTGTTTACTTTCTTGCCATTTTGACTGCAAATAATCACGTGCAAATTCAGGAACCCATTCTGTCTCATAATGAGAGGCAAGTTGTTTTGCCAATGTAGTTTTCCCTGTGCTTTCAGGCCCAAATAAGGCGATCTTTATAATGTTTGTTTTTTGCTGTCTAAGATTTTTCTCCATTCTAAATAAGCTGAAATAGCCAAAATTGTAAAAATTAAATATTGAAAGGCCAACATTCCCAAGCCTCTGTAGGCATAAAGCGGCACAACAATAATATCACCAATTATCCAAAGTGTCCAGTTTTCAATTTTTTTCTTTGCCATGTACCACATTCCGGCGAAAAAAATTCCTGAAGAAATCATGTCGACATAATTATCAGCCTTGATTTCATAATCGAAATATTTATAAATACTTAAAACTACAAAAATAGTAACAATAAACAATAAAATTCCTATAATTTTTCGTTAAGATTTGTACGGGTTATTGGCATATTGTTCTCATTTGTCCCTCCTTTTGCCCAGTTGTACCAGCCATATAGACTCATAATTGAAAAATATGCATTTAAAAGCATATCTCCGAGATAACCTGCAACATAGAGTAAATAGACCGAAATTACTGTTGCAATTAACCCCGTTGGATACACCCAGATATTCTCTTTTTTAGCGAACCAAACACTTAATATTCCACAGACAAAAACCAAAAACTCTAATGCGATGTGCCATAAGGGAGCATTTTTATAACTGTTTAGAAAAAAATCAATCATTCTGGATATTGTTTATCTTGTTTATGAATCAAAAAAATGGTTGTTGTTTTCAAAAGCCGTTCCAATGACTACTAAATCTGCTCCTGCATTATAGGCATTTCGAATTCCTTGTAAATCTGTAATTCCTCCTCCAACTATTATAGGAATCTCTATATTTTGAGCTATTAACTGAATCATCTCTAATGGAACAGGTTTTTTCGCTCCGCTCCCTGCTTCCAGATAAATTAATTTATTTCCTAACATTTCTCCGGCCTGTGCAGTTGCCAAAGCCAGGTCAAAATCCAGGCGATTGAGGGGCTGTGTTTTACTAACTCTTGCTACTGCTGTTTCGTTACCGCTCTCAATTAAAATATAACCTGTTGAAATAACCTCAAGATTTGTTTTTTTAAGAATCGGTGCTGCCTGTACCTGATACTCTATTAAATAATCCGGATTTCGTCCAGACAATAATGACAAAAACAAAATCGCATCAGCCTGTGGCGAAATCTGCGATGGATCTCCCGGAAATATAACAACGGGTAAGTTTGTTTTTTGTTTTAATTGTGAAATTAAATCCTCTAAAATATTTGTCTTAACAATACTTCCCCCAACAAATATATGTGTCGCAGGTGACTGGTTTATTTTATCTAATAGATGATCTAAACTTTCCCATACAATTTTGTCAGGATCTAAAAGTATCGCCAATAATTTTTGGCTCTCTTTTTTAGCTTCTAAAATCTGCTGGTGTATATTGAGTAATTTTTGCTTCATAACGACCGTAAAAGTAAAAGTTTTTTAATGTAGAAGAACTATCTGAATGAATTATATTTGTGTTTGGGGTTAGTAAAAAACAAAGGAAATAATTATGATTTCGACTGAAGTATTAGAAAAATATGGTGCTGCGAAGAAGTTCTTCAATAAAAGTGAAATTATTTTTGAGGAAGGGAATTTACCTACCCATTACTATCAGATTATTTCAGGTGAAATTAAAATGAGCAATTACAATGATGACGGCAAAGAATTTATTCAGGGCATATTTTATAAAGGGCAATCTTTCGGAGAACCTCCATTATTCCTAAACCAAAAATATCCAGCAAATGCTATTGCAGTTGAAGATACTGAAATATTTCTTCTTACAAAGGTTAATTTTATGAAACTACTGGAAGAAAACCAGGCAATCAGTCTCAAAATAATTGAGAATTTAGCACAGCGGTTATATTACAAATCGGTTATGGCGGCAGAAATGTCAACGCAGGAGCCAGAACATCGCATTTTAAAACTGATTGATCACGGAATTGCTTATTTTAATTTTAAAAAAGATGCTAACGGTTTCCTTATTAATTTTACAAGGCAGCAAATAGGAGATTTAACAGGCTTACGAGTTGAAACCGTGATTAGAACTATTAAATCATTGGAAAAAAAGGGGTTTTTAAAAATTATAAACCGAAAAGTATACAGATAAAATAGTTCTCGTTTTATGATTTAAGTCATAAAATGAGGTGGTATTGCGACCGTACCTTTGTAGTATAAAAATCTCAATATCATGACACTATATCAAACAACATTCGAAAATTTCAATAAAAGTTACATGGGTTCTGCAGCGATGGCTGTAATTGGTCAAAGCTGTTTAGGAGGCGCGGCCGCGATGTATGTTTTAGCTAACGGAACATCAATTGGTCAAATGATACAGTTGGCAATAATTGTATTAGCCTGTATCTTTGTAAACACTTCAATTTTAGCACAAATGAAACACAAAATTGTTTTTAACCTTTTAATTCTAAGTGCCGTTTTAAGTGTATTATTTATTTTGTTAAACACCATAATTCTGTGAAATCACAATTAAGAATTGTTCATACAAATAATTTTTTAAAGCGATTACATATATGAAAAAACTAATAGAAAACAGGGCTGATGTCGAGTTTTTAGTACATCAATTCTATAATAAGATAAGGGCCGATGAAGAAATCGGTTTTTATTTTAATACGATGATTAAGGATTGGGATGCGCATTTAGAAAAGCTGACTGATTTTTGGGAAACCAACTTGTTTGCTGTACAAAAATACAAAGGCAATCCGCTTGAAGCACACAATGAAGTGGATGCTCATTTTGAAGGCAAAATCACTTCAAACGAATTTGGCATTTGGCTCAACTATTGGTTTCAGACCCTAGACGAACATTTTGAAGGAGAAAATGTGGAAATACTGAAACGTCGTGCAAGAAAAATGGGGACTTTTTTGTTTCTTAGTATGTTTGAAAATCGAAAAAGACAAAACGAAATCTAAACTTTCTGCTGGCATTGAGAGGAACGACGCAACACTATATTATTTTAGCACATGAGATTGCTTCGTTCCTCGCAATGACCAAGCCTTGTGATTACTTCTCAAAAGCATAAACCAAAGTGAAATTTCCCTCAAAATTTTCTGAATGTATATTCTCATAATGGACATCAAAATCTTTTACCAAATCATCAAAGTGCAAACTTGCATTTGTTTTTTTACTGTTTAAAGAAAAATCCTGTACCTGTATGTGGTCTTTAAAACTGATTCCTTTTTCGTTTCTGATTTTGAAGATAGCTTCTTTTGCTCCCCAGATTACTGTCAATTTTTTCACATATTCTTCTGTCGAATCAGGCTGCAGATAACTACACTCATAATCGGTGAATTTATCCGCAATGCGGATAATTTTTTGACGCTGGAGTTCCATATCAATTCCAACTGTTTCATGACTGATAATAATGGCCGCAAAATGATACGAATGTGTTATAGAAATATAATTATGACAGTCGAAATACGGCTTTCCAAATTCATCATAATGCAAGTCCTTATCGGTAAAACCCATTTCCTGAATCAGCATGCGAACACTTAAAAAAGCACGCTGATGCATTTGAGATTTCATTCCGTCAAGTCTCTTTTGTGTTTTCTCTTTTAAAACTACTTTGCTCAATAATTCCTCAAGAGTTTCTGTTATTTCCCAAATTAAAATTTTGGTTGTATCGCTGCAATGTATGGTTTGAAATAAAGGCATTCTCTAATAATTATGAATTGTGGGTTGTGAATTAGTAATTTTTTCTTAGTCTGAAAACTAAACTTCTGTTTAATTTGTGATCTTTTAGCCCTGATGGAAACGGCATCCTTTTGTGCCGGGGTTCGGCACAAAAGATATAGTGTACAGCAGGATTAGCTTCAAAAAAATAGTAATTAGCTAATATTCTAAAGATTAAGAAATTAAACATTTCACAAATCTTACAGAAATTATTCGAAATTCAAAAGGTATTCCGTAAATTTGCAAAAAATTCTACAATACAAATATACTATAAATGAGTACTACAACTACGCCTTATGTGGCTTTCAAAGTAAAAGATATTTCTCTAGCAGCTTGGGGAAGAAAAGAAATTGAACTAGCTGAAGCTGAAATGCCAGGTTTAATGGCGCTTCGTGCTGAATACAAAGACGAACAGCCTCTTAAAGGTGCTCGTATCGCCGGATGTTTACACATGACGATCCAGACTGCTGTTTTGATCGAGACTTTAATTGCTCTTGGTGCAGAGGTTACGTGGTCATCTTGTAACATTTTCTCTACTCAGGATCAGGCTGCTGCTGCAATTGCTGCTGCCGGAATTCAGGTTTATGCCTGGAAAGGTCTTGATGAAGAATCTTTTGACTGGTGTATTGAGCAGACTTTATTCTTTGGTGAAGACAGAAAACCATTGAACATGATTTTGGATGATGGTGGAGATTTAACCAACATGGTTATTGACCGTTTTCCTGAATTGGTTCCTGGAATTAAAGGTCTTTCTGAAGAAACTACAACTGGTGTTCACAGACTTTACGAAAGAGTAAAAGCCGGAACTTTGCCAATGCCTGCAATTAACATTAACGACTCTGTTACTAAATCTAAATTTGATAACAAATACGGTTGCAAAGAATCTGCTGTAGATGCTGTACGTCGTGCAACTGACTTAATGTTAGCTGGAAAAAGAGTTGTGGTTTGCGGATATGGTGATGTTGGAAAAGGAACTGCTGCTTCTTTTAGAGGTGCTGGATCTATTGTAACAGTTACTGAAATCGATCCAATTTGTGCTTTACAAGCTGCAATGGACGGTTATGAAGTTAAAAAATTAAACACTGTAATTGCTAATGCTGACATCATCATTACAACTACAGGAAATAAAGATATCGTTCTTGGTGAGCACTTCGAGCAGATGAAAGACAAAACTGTTGTTTGTAACATCGGTCACTTCGATAACGAAATCGACA
Source organism: uncultured Flavobacterium sp. (assembly GCA_965650235.1). GTDB lineage: Bacteria > Bacteroidota > Bacteroidia > Flavobacteriales > Flavobacteriaceae > Flavobacterium. The sequence continues at coordinate 20,964 of CBFGNY010000052.1, forward strand.
TGGCTTGGTTAAACAAAAACCACGGTGCATCAAAAATCGAAATCAAACCTCAGGTTGACAAATATACAATCAACGGAAAAGATATCATTATCCTGGCTGAAGGTCGTTTAGTAAACCTTGGTTGTGCTACAGGTCACCCAAGTTTTGTAATGAGTAACTCATTCACCAACCAGACTTTGGCTCAAATCGAATTATGGAAAAACAGTGCTGCTTACAACAATGACGTTTATATGTTGCCAAAACATTTAGATGAAAAAGTGGCTGCTTTGCACTTAGCTAAATTAGGAGTTGAACTTGAGGTTCTTCGTGACGATCAGGCTGCTTATATTGGTGTTGATGTTAAAGGTCCATTCAAACCAGAATATTACAGATACTAGTAAATTTTAGATTGAAGATTTGATTTAGATTCTTTGATTACCTATATCAACCCGACAGGTTTAAAACTTGTCGGGTTTTGTTTTTTATATAAAATAGTAATCTAAAATAACTTGGGCGTGCCACCATCCCGATAAAAGGGCAAATATTACTGTGCGCATATACGCCCTTTTATCGGGATGCTGTCGGGCTATTCGCGCTACTTCGGTAGCCTGCTGCTATCACTCACGCAGTGCAAAAATCAACATCTCGCCTTTAACAAGAGAATGTGCATACATTTGAAATTTAAGTTTTACATTTGAAATTCAAATCCCCAATATCTAAACCAAATTATGAGAACACGCCTAATTTTAATGTTGCTTTCTATTTTACCTTTCCTTTCGACTGCTCAATCCAGCATGCAAAGACAAATGCAGTCTAGCAATGCCATATTCAGACAGCAAAACCAAATGTTTTTGCAGCAACAAAGGCAACAGCGCGATATGGCCCGTAATCTTAATAACATTCAAACGGCAGAAGACAAATTGGCTAATGAAGAAAGAAAACTAAAGAAGCTACAAACCAAATCAGCAGAAAAAGAAGCCCAGTTAAAGTCTATAAAGGAACAATTATCTAATCTTGAAAACAGTTTAAATGGCAATAATTCTGACCTTCGAAAAAATATAGAAAAGTCTAAAAAGCGAATTATAAAGTCTGAAAAAGAAGTTTCTAAATCGAAATCGAATATAGAAAAAAGCACCCATAAAATTCAGGATTTGCAAAATCAAATTCAAACTGAAAAAATTAAAAGGGAAGAACTTACCCAAAAACACGAAGAAGAGAAAAGGATAAAAGAAGAGGAAAAGGCAAAAAAAGAAAAAGAAAAGCAGGAAAGAAAAAAATAAATTACTTCATTCAACCAAAAAAAGTGTTTGGTTCTAATATGCTTTTCCTATAATTTTATTCGCATTACATTATGACAGACAAAGACATTTTAAAAATAGCCTTTGAATTAAACAGTCAATTAATCGATGAAATTAATTCAATGAACACTAACAATTTTTAGAAATTAAACCAGCGGTTCTTGTTGAAATCAAAGAGGAATTGTTTGATTATTTTAAAAGTGACGAATCTCCTGAGTTAAAGATTTTAGAGTCAAAATTCACTATCTTTAAATATGACTCCGGAGAAGGGTTTGGAGTCGAAGCCAAACTTTTTACCAAAAATGACAGAGAAACGGAATTGACTTTGCATACCGAATTTGCTGCCAATAAATGAAATACAACTTAATTGAAGTCATGTAAAAATTGGCTTTAAGAAAATTACAATAATAAACAAATGATCGAAAAAGTTATATGTGAGGTACATGGTTCCAAAGACATGTCGTTCTCTTGTATCCACATTGCATTAGCAATAGATTCAAAGGAAAAAACAGGATTTTTCTATTCTGAAGCCGAACAAGATCTTCCGCAAATTGCATGGTGCGGAGCATGTGAGGAATGGCTTTTAGAGAATGGCGAAGAATGGACTGATGTTTTTCAGGCCAAAGCTGATTTTAAAATGTTATGCTCGGAGTGTTTTAATGAAGCAAAAAATAATGAAACGGAAATTTATCTGCGCTAACCAAATTTTATGAAGAAGATCATCATCTTTACTTTTCTAATTCTAAATTCTGCTGCCTTTTCGCAAAACAAAGACACCTGGATTGCATTTTGGGATAAAGACACAACTCATTTGGGATTTAAAGATCAAAAAGGCAACATCAAAATTGAACCTAAATTTTATAGTCTGACTATTGCTCACAAATTTGATGACATAATCGCAGTTGCTGAAGAAACACCCGAAAACTGGAAAAGTTATTATTTAACCAAATCAGGAAAAACTGTGGGCAGGGACAGTTTATATATTTTTGATAATGGTTTTGATTGCGAAAACGAAGGATTTATTCGATTTATTGACCATAAAACCAATAAAATGGGTTTCTTTAATAAGGAAGGAAAAATCGTAATTCCGGCTGAATATGATAATGTAACAAGAGTGACAAACGGAATGATTATAGCGCTAAAAGATGCAGTTAAACAACAAGA
>CBFGNY010000053.1:0-22864 GCA_965650235.1 uncultured Flavobacterium sp.
CAATAAATGTTTTTTCGGCTACAGCCTGATTTGCATTTCTTTTTTCAGTTTGTAAAATTTGATTATCTGAAAAAGAATTAAACGAATTTTGTTTACCTCCAATAAATGTTTTTTCGGCTACAGCCTGATTTGCATTTCTTTTTTCAGTTTGTAAGGTTTGATTATTTAAAGAAGAGCTAAATGAATTTTGCTTTCCTGTAACGAATGTTTTTTCGGCTACAGCCTGATTTGTATTTTCTGCAGCATTGTTAGATTTTTGATTAGAAACAGCTGAATTAACTTTATTATCAGAATCAGTTTGAGTAATTGTTGTTCTGTATGTTTCGTTATTTTTAGAATTATCTGATTGGTTTGCAGGTGTTTCTACAGACAGATTTTCAACACTGCCCGATTTTATTTTGGAGCTATTCTCTTCTGTAGATCTTGTTTTGTTATCTAAATCTTTCTTGTTTTCGTCAAGAACAACACTTTTTTCTATAGCTTGGATATTTACTGTTTCAATTCCTGAATCAGAATTAAAACGTAAAACAGAAGGAAGCAATAATCCTAATAAAAGGCATGCAGCAGCTGACCACCAAAGAATTACTCTTTTTTTCTTTTTAGGTTTATCAAGTTTCTCTTCAATTTTATTCCACAATTCGGGTGGTGGAATACTCGAAAAGTTTTCTATTGATGAAAAAATATCTTCTATTTTCTGCTTCTTCATGCTGTTTTAAAATTTTTAATACTCAAAATCCTTTTTTGTAAAATTCGTTTGGCCCTGTTTAAATTTGATTTAGAAGTTCCTTCTGAAATTTTGAGCTGTTCCGCAATCTCTTTATGTTTCATTTTTTCAAAAACATATAAGTTAAAAACCATGCGGTATTGATCTGGTAATTCTCTGATATATTCGAGTAACTTTTCTTGTGCTATCGGAATAATTTCTAATTCCTCCTCTTCTACAAAATCGGTATCAGGATCAAAAACATCCAAAAAGAAACTTTCTTTTCTTTTCTTATTTAATGTTTCGATTAGCTTATTGATAAAGATTCGTTTTAACCATCCTTCAAAACTGCCTTCGAATCTATACTGATGGATTTTTTGAAAAACAATAACAAATGCCTCCTGAAAAACATCCTTGGCATCGTCTTCATTTTTCATATACTTTAAACAAATACCATATAAAACAGGCGAGAACAACTGATAAATTTTCAGTTGTCCTGCCCTGTCATTCTGTATACATTGTTTAATATATATGTCTAAATCGTCTTTCAAAAATAGGATGGGTTGGTTTTGGCAAAAATAACTCTTTTTAGTCTCTTAACCTATTTTTTGCAGATAGTACGTCTACCTTCAAAATCATTATTTACGATTGTTAATCTTTGATTATCAATCCCTTCCATGACGTACGTTTTTCCTTCAAAAGAGAGGAGGCCCTTTTCTGACTGGTCAAAAAAGTAATCCCTTTTTCAATTTCATAGAGGTTATTCCGAAATATCGATGCCTTCTTTGTAGGTGACAATTTTTCCGTCAGGAGTAAAAACTATCGTTTTATTGAACCCCTTTGTTTTCGGGACAAGTACAATAAAAAGGGATAGCTTTTTTGTCATAATTTAAACTTTTAAGAGTACAATTTTGTCTTTAATCGCTTTCTTAAAAGCTTTCACTTCTGTACTCTGATCTTCAGTATCATTATTATCGATATAGATTTTTGTTGTACTGGCACCCTGGCGTAATTCAAAATAAACACCACCCTGATCTTCTGAGTCCGGAGATCCGTATGTTTTGGTTTGGCCTTTTAGATTTAAGATTTCAGTTGGGACACTTTTCAGGAACAATGTGTATTCGCCTCTTTTTATTGTTGCAGTATATTTATACTGACCAAAATCATAGCTTCCGGTAACATCGGCAACATTCAGGAATTTAAGAGTATTGTAATCGTTTAATTGAAAAAAATCATTAACGCCGCCAAAAGTTCCAATTACGATATTGTCTTTGTTCTCTGTAGTTTTATTAAAATAAATAGGTTTCGTTGTTTTAGGAATCAAAACATAATCAGCAGGATATGTTGTAGTTGGCGTTGTTGTTTCTCCTGTTTGTGGGCCATGCTCGTAAAAATTAACAACAATCTGACAATTGTTTTCTACTATCGAAGTAACTTTTATACCATAACCGCTGGTAGATTTTTGACCAGCGAAAATCCCAATCATAAAGTTTTTAGTAAAATCTATATTTGGATCGCTAGCTGCGGGACAGCTAGTAGCATTTTTTGTAAAATACTGATTTAATTTTTCCTGTGTGTTTACAATAAGGGCTGCAGGATTAGGAAATTGTTCTTTAATAGTATAGTTGCAGGAAAGAGGAAAACCGCTAAAAGGAACATTCGTATACGCACCACAAGTATCATTAGGTACATCATTATCATTCAGGGAACACGCACTGAATCCAAAAGCTATAAATAAGCTTAAAATTAACTTTTTCATGTTTTATTATATTAGGTTATATTTTAGTAGATGCAATCGTTTTGAAATGGTTGCGTTTCCGGAATATTTTTTTTCAGGTTAGCCGAATTGTTTATTTAATTTAGAATGGATACTAATTCGTGAAATTTTATTTCTAAAGATTAAGGACTACGTATTATTGCGTACTTTTACTTAAAAATTAACGTAGTTATGCTGGACTTTGTACCGCTATTATCGGTTTTTGTTATTGCGCTGTTTTTAGGTATTTATTTAGGAAGAATATTGTCTTCGGCTAAATTTGAATCAGAGAAAGTGAGTCTGAATGAAAAGCTCAATGCAGCAAATGCACAATCTCAATTACAGAAAGAACAATTTTTAAATGAAAAGGGCAGTTTCGAAAAGCAGCTGCATGTATTAAATTCAGAAAAGGAAAATATTCGAAATGAAAAAGATAGCTTAGCAATTCAGCTCTCCAAAAAAGAAGTCGATTTCGAAAATTTATGGGAACGTCATAAAGAACAGAAAAATGAAATAACAGCATTACAGGAAAAATTCACCAAAGAATTTGAAAATTTAGCTAACAAGATACTTGAAGAAAAATCGGCAAAATTTACAGAGCAAAATTCTGTAAACATGAAAAATATCCTGTTGCCTTTGCAGGATAAAATTCAGGGTTTTGAGCAAAAAGTAGAGCAAACCCATAAAGAAAGCATCGATTACCACGCTGCTTTGCGTCAGCAGATTTTAGGCTTAAGCGAAATGAATATTCAAATGAGCAAAGAGACCCTAAATTTGACAAAAGCTTTAAAAGGCGACAGTAAAATGCAGGGCAATTGGGGCGAACTGGTTCTGGAACGTGTTCTCGAAAAATCAGGCCTGGAAAAAGGAAGGGAATATGAAGTACAGCAAAGCTTTACCAATACAGACGGAAATCGGGTTTTTCCGGATGTGGTAATCAATTTGCCTGATGGCAAAAAAATGATCGTTGATTCAAAAGTTTCATTGACCGCTTATGAAAAATGGGTAAATGAAGAGGAAGAAAGTTTTAAAAATGAATATCTAAAAGAACATGTCCTATCAATTAAGCGACATGTAGAGCAATTGGGAAGCAAAAATTACCACGACTTGTATCAAATAGAAAGTCCTGATTTTGTTCTGCTCTTCATTCCTATCGAACCTGCTTTTGCCGTTGCTTTAAATCAAGATGCTGATTTGTATAATAAAGCTTTTTCAAGGAACATAGTAATTGTAACACCAACAACCTTATTGGCTACTTTACGCACTATTGACAGTATGTGGGCCAACCAGAAACAACAGGAAAATGCTTTTGAAATTGCACGTCAGGCCGGAGCACTGTATGATAAATTTGAAGGTTTTGTAACAGATTTGGTAAAAATCGGAAACAAAATAAAAGATACGAAAACCGAATATGAAAATGCAATGAACAAACTTGTTGATGGAAGAGGAAACCTGATTTCGAGTGTCGAAAAATTGAAAAAAATGGGTGCGAAAGCCAAAAAATCACTTCCTGAAAATATTGTTGCCAGAGCTTCAAATTCTGATGAAAATGAATTATTAAATTAAATTTTCATTTTAAAATAAAAAACCAAAAACTAAAAAATATACATTAATGACTACAGATTTCAAACCCGTTTCTTCATCAAAAATAAGTATTTCAGAATTAATGCTTCCGTCGCATACCAATTTTAGCGGTAAAATTCATGGAGGATATGTTTTGCAATTGCTGGATCAGATTGCTTTTGCGTGTGCCTCAAAATTTTGCGGAAACTATTGTGTAACGGCTTCTGTTGATACGGTAAACTTTTTAAAACCTATTGAAGTAGGTGAGCTCGTAACCATGAAAGCATCAGTAAATTATGTAGGACGCAGCTCAATGATCGTAGGAATTCGTGTTGAGGCCGAGAATATTCAGACCGGAGCAGTCAAACATTGTAATTCATCTTATTTTACAATGGTTGCCAAAGATAAAGAAGGAAAAAGTGTTCAGGTGCCTGGCTTAATTTTAACGAATTTGGATGAGGTGCGCCGTTTTAGAAAATGCATCAAACAAATTGAAACCAAAAAAGAAATAGAAGAACATGCCAAAGAAGCAAAAGTAAACTCAATTGAAGACCTGGCAAATCTGGATAAATATAATGTCCTCGTAGAGATTGGATAAATAATTCATATAATTTAAAAATTGACAAGAAATGGTAAAATTTGGATATACAATTTTATATGTAGAAGATGTTGAAAAATCCATTACGTTTTATGAAAATGTTTTTGGTTTTTCCAGAAAATTTATAACTCCCGAAAATGATTATGGTGAATTAAATACCGGTGAAACGACAATTTCATTTGCATCAAAAAAGCTGGCAGGCCAAAATTTAAAGGAAGGTTTTATTGAAAGTAATTTAGAACACAAACCTTTTGCCATTGAATTAGGTTTTATAACAGATGATGTTGGGGAATTGGTGCAAAAATCAACCACTTTTGGAGCTGTTTTGGTAACTGAACCAAAGAAAAAACCTTGGGGTCAAATTGTAGCTTATGTGCGGGATTTGGATGGTTTTTTAATTGAAATCTGCACACCTGTCGAAATTAATTGATAGCTCAATCGTTATAGCTTGTTCATTATCAATATTTCACAAATATTTAGCATTAAATCGGCAACCTGCTCCGTGAAATTTGCGTAACTTTAAGTACAATCATGATTTGGTTGTTATATTTTCACGGAGTACGCCATTCGATTTTTGAATTTAAAAACGAATGACATAATTGTTTAATCGCAGACGATTATGAAAACAATTACATTATTAATTTTATTATTTACTACTTTTTCTATTATTGCCCAGGAAAAAATTACTACCAGCAAAGCAATAATAAATTTTGAAGCTTCAATGCCTTTTTTTGAGGAAATAAAAGCGGTAAACAAATCGGTTATGATTGTTTTGGATCCTAAAACAAGTACTTTATTATGTAGTGTCGTAATGAAGGACTTTGATTTTAAACTGGATTTGATGGAAGAACATTTTAATGATAATTATGTAGAAAGCCATCGATACCCCAAAGCTGTTTTTAAAGGTAAAATCGCGGGATTTAATTTTGCAGATATTGAAGAGTCTGAAAAAGAATATTTAATAAAGGGAAGATTAACCTTGCGAGGAAAATCGAAAGAGATTACAGTAAAGGCTTTACTTAAAAAAGCATATGGTGGAATACAAATTACATCAGATTTTCCAATTTCCATAGCTGATTTTAATATTGCGATTCCGGAGAAAATAGCATCCAGAATTTCTCAAACCGCAAAAACGCAGTTAAGTGGTGTGATTGGAAGTGACGAACAAATTCTTCTAACCTTTAAATAAAAATTAAAGTTTTAAGATTAACAATTTGAAAGTGCTGTCTCTAAGTCTTCAAAATGAAAACTAACTCCCTTTTTTTTAATTTTTTCAGATGAAACTCTTTGCCCTGTTAAAATTGCAACGCTCATTTCTCCTAAAAATAGTTTTAGAATAAAGGAAGGAACTTTAGGCAGCCAAATTGAATAGCCGTACAAATTTGCAAGTGTTTTAGACAATGTTGCGTTTGTAGTGTTGTCCAGAACTGTTGCATTATAAGCACCCTTTAACTGTTCATCCTGAACTGCTTTTAAATAAATGCCACACAAATCTTCAATATGAATCCAGGGCACATATTGTTTTCCAGTTCCTAAAACAGCACCAAAACCAGCTTTGAAACTCGGAGCTAGTTTTTTTAGAAAACCTTCATTTCTTCCTAATACAATTCCGGTTCTGATTTTTACCGTTCTAATTCCCAAGGCTTCTATTTTATCAGAAGCTTGTTCCCATCTTTGACAAGTTATCCCTAAAAAATCATTTGCAGGAGGTGTACTTTCTGTACAAATTTCATCGCTGGTTTTTGCTCCGTAAATTCCAATTGCAGATGCTGAAACAAATGCATTCAATGATTTATTGTTTTTTTTAAGAACAGAATAAATAAGGTCAATGGGTTTGGTACGGCTTTCTAAAATGTCTTTTTTGCGTTTGGCTGTCCATCTTTTCTCTACAATCCCCTCCCCTGCCAAATGGATAATGTAGTCTGCTTTTAGAATGGCTTCTTCGTCAATATAATTGCTTTCCAGATCCCATTTGTAATACGAGATAAAATCAGTATTATTTCTGTCACTTCTGCTTAAAACAGATACAGAAAAATCATTAGCAATCAAAACCTCCGTAAGATATTTGCCAATGAATCCGGTACCGCCAGTTAATAAAACATTTTTAGCCATAATAGTTTATATTATATTTAACAGCGTATTCTGTTTAACGATAAGTAAAGATACTTAAACATTGCTTACCTTTAAGGCGAATTCTAAATTTTAAGAAATGGAAACCCAAAAAAAGAATATTTCAAGAGATGATATCGTTTCAAAATACATGGATGAAGTTTTGGAAAAAGGACAAAAACCTAAATCAGTTTATCATTTCGCTAAGGAAAATGATTTTACAGAAGCTGAATTTTATACTTTTTTTGGAACTCTTGAAGGTTTGGAAAAAGAAATCTTCAGACTATTTTTTGAAAACACTGTCAATTTATTGCATCAGCACGAGGATTATCCGCAATATGATATGAAAAATAAAATGCTGAGTTTTTATTTCACCTTTTTCGAAATATTAACTGCAAACAGAAGTTACGTTTTGCAATCACTAAAGCTTGACAGGAATCCGCTTAAAAATCTGGTACAGCTTACATCACTTAGGAATAGCTTCAAAGAATACGTTTCTGAAATCCTCACAGATGATTACAGGCTCGAACAGGAAAAACTTCAAAAATATCAGGAAAAGGCCATTCAGGAAAGTGCCTGGCTACAATTGATGATGACTATAAAATTCTGGATGGATGATTCATCTACGGCTTTTGAAAAAACAGATATTTTTATCGAAAAATCGGTGAATGCATCCTTCGAACTAATGAATGTTGCACCGCTAAATCACCTGATTGATTTAGGGAAGTTTCTGTTCAAAGAAAAAATATACAGTAAACAATGAAAACAATAGATTATATACCAACTTCAAAAATAGAAAGAGCGAGCAAACTGGTACAAACAGGAGCAAAAATAGGAGTGAATTATGTTAAGCATTATGCTGAAAAAATGGTAAACCCCGATTTGACCCGCGACAAACTCAATGAAAATAATGCCGAAGATATTTATGATGGACTAAAAAGCCTAAAAGGAAGTGCTTTAAAAGTCGCACAGATGCTGAGCATGGACAAGAATTTCCTGCCTCAGGCTTATGTCGAAAAATTCTCTTTGTCCCAATTTTCTGTTCCGCCGCTTTCGGCACCATTGGTTTTAAAAACATTCAAAAGTAATTTTGGAAAAACACCTTATGAAATTTATGACGAATTCAATGCCAATTCGGTTAATGCGGCCAGTATCGGGCAGGTACATCTGGCTGTGAAAAACGGTAAAAAACTTGCCGTTAAGATTCAGTATCCCGGAGTTGCAAACAGTATTTCATCAGATCTGGCATTGGTAAAACCTATTGCGATCCGAATGTTTAATCTGCAGGGAAAAGATTCCGATAAATATTTTAAGGAAGTTGAAGATAAACTGATTGAAGAAACAAATTACCTGCTGGAATTAAAACAAAGCGAGGAAGTTGTTAAAGCCTGCAGTAAAATCGAAAACATTCTTTTCCCAAACTATTATCCGGAATTTTCATCAGAGAAAATCATCACGATGGACTGGATGACCGGAATCCATCTTTCGGAGTTTACGGCAAAAGATTTTGATCGCGAGACCGGAGATAAAATAGGTCAGGCACTTTGGGATTTTTATATGTATCAAATTCATGTTTTACGTAAAGTCCACGCCGATCCGCATCCGGGTAACTTTTTAGTTAACGAACAAAATCAGTTAATCGCATTAGATTTTGGCTGTATGAAACAGATTCCGAATGAATTTTATGTACCGTATTTCGAGTTAATCAATAAAAATATTATTACAGATAAAAATCGTTTCAACGAAAAATTATTCGAATTAGAAATCCTTCGTGCAGATGATTCGCCTGCAGAAATTGAATATTTTACTGAGATGTTTCATGATTTATTATCACTGTTTACAAAACCTTTTCAAAACGAAACTTTTGATTTTGCCGATGAAACTTTTTTCGAAAGCATTGCCAAATTAGGAGAACGATTCTCAAACGATACCAATCTCAAAAAAATGAACGGAAATCGTGGATCAAAACATTTTATTTACATGAACAGAACTTTCTTTGGACTGTATAATTTAATGTTTGATTTGAAAGCAAAAATTGTGGTTGACCAATTTCAAAAATATAAATAGAAAAAGAAAAATCACAGTCTGGAAAAAGAAAGAATCATAGAAATGACCTTAGAAGACAGGACTACTTTTGAGGCCATCTTAAGATTTCGAAAAGATGAGAAATATTCTAATTGTTGAACCATGAAAATCCTCTTAACAGGCGCTACAGGTTACATAGGAAAACGTATTTTACCTATTTTAGTAGCAAAAGGATACAAGGTAATTTGCTGTGTAAGAGATAAAAACCGATTTTACATACCGGAAGAGCTGCAAGAAAAAGTACAGGTTATTGAAGTTGATTTTTTAGACAAGGAAACTTTAGTAAATATTCCAACCGATATTGATGCGGCTTTCTATCTAATCCATTCCATGTCCGGTTCTGATACCAATTATGATGAACTGGAAAGTATTTCGGCAACCAATTTTTCTGAAAGGATTAATAAGACAAAGTCACAGCAAATCTTATATTTAAGCGGAATCGTAAATGATAAATCGCTCTCAAAACACCTGTCTTCACGAAAAAATGTTGAAAGTATTTTAGCAAAATCAACAATTCCGTTGACGACGTTAAGAGCAGGAATTATAGTAGGATCGGGAAGTGCTTCTTTCGAAATTATCCGTGATCTGGTCAACAAACTTCCTGTCATGATTACGCCCAAATGGCTCAATACAAAATGCCAGCCCATTGCGATCAATGATGTATTGGAATTCCTTTCAAAATCGCTTTTAAATCCGGTTACTTACAACCAAAGTTTTGATATTGGAGGTCCGGATATTCTAACCTACAAAGAAATGTTATTGGCTTTCGCCGAAGCAAAAAATCTAAAAAGATACATTTTTACCATTCCGGTAATGACACCTAAACTGTCCTCGTACTGGCTGTATTTTGTAACCTCGACCTCTTATAAACTGGCAACAGCCTTAGTTAGCAGCATGAAAGTTGAGGTAATTTGCAGTGATCATCGCATCAACGAACTTTTAGGCGTTCAGCCCATTCCTTACAAAGAAGCACTTTCGAGAGCTTTATCAAAAGTTGGGGAAGACAAAGTAGTATCAAGCTGGAAAGATTCTCTAATCAGCGGAAGGTTTAGCCAAAGCATTTCAAACCATTTAAAAGTGCCTAAAAAAGGCTGTTACATTGACCGAAGAAAAAAAGAAGTTCTGGATCGGGACTATACGATTAATCAAATCTGGTCGATAGGAGGGGAAACCGGCTGGTATTACGGCGATTGGCTCTGGAGTTTCAGAGGTTTTATCGATAAGCTATTTGGTGGTGTAGGCTCCCGTCGTGGACGAACCAATAAACATACTATTTATGCCGGCGATGCACTCGATTTTTGGCGCGTGCTGTATGCCAATAAAAAAGAAGGAAAACTGATCTTATACGCCGAGATGAAACTGCCCGGCGAAGCATGGCTCGAATTTAAAATCATTCACAATACCTTATATCAGGCGGCGACTTTTAAGCCAAAAGGAATTTTAGGAAAATTATATTGGTATTCCGTACTGCCTTTTCACGGCTTTATCTTCAACGGAATGCTCAATAAACTCATTAAGTAGTTTCAGGAGCTTAATCCAGCTGTACACTCTATCTTTTGTGGCGAACCCCGCCACAAAAGGATGCCGTTCCCATCTGGGCTAGGGCTTTAGTTTTCATAAGAGCTTTTTTTTTCAGAGTTCATCCAGTAGATTTATATCTCATGATTTGTAAATATTTATTTATACATTCGTAAATAAATATTGTATGTAGTTGTCAGATATACTACCCAAAATAGGGTTGCCATGTATGACTTTGTCATACATATATACAAGTTATAGGCAATACAGCCAAACTTTACTTTTAATACAAAAAAAATTGAAGAATATACATTGGAAATATTTATTTTCTCATTGGACTAGCACTCTGTTAATTGCTCCATTTGTTGTTCAATTATTAATGTATTTGACTCGAAGTAATACACATCAAATTGTTGGATTAGTTGAAGTATATCCAATAACTTTAATTTTCAGCTTAATCTTTTCGTTTCCAACATACTTAATATTGGCATTTACAGATTATTTCTGTTTTAAAAATGGACTTCCTAAAAAGCACGTTAAAACAGTTTTAATCACCATCGCTTTATTGGGTATTATAATAACTTTTTATTGTATTTATAGAACAAGAGATTTTGAAATGACAGTTGGTTATTTTTTAACGTCGCTAATAACTGGAATAATTTTAAAACTGAAATAATATGTAATGCCTATAACAGCCACTACAACGGATTTGGGCAATTGGCTTAATGAAAAGTTGGTTTTGTATTTGGGATGATTTGGCAAATCCGAAAATAGGGCTTAATTTAGTTCTAAACCATTTATTACCAGAACATTGCGAGATAATTATAAAAAAATAATTGATAATCAGCATATAAACTTGGCGTTAGTCAGTATTAAGAGATGAAAGATTCACCGAAATTTACAGAAACAACTAAAAGAATTTCAGCAAAAATGGCTGGAGAGCGTTGTTCGATTTGTGAAACACTAACAAGTTTGCCTAATAAAGATAGAACTGGTTTTATTAATAAAGGAGAAGGTGCTCATATTTATGGAGCAAATCGAGCTACAAATAATAGATTCAATAAAGAAATAACCCATTTAGAACTGAAACATTTATCAAATTGTATTTGGTTATGTAGTAATTGTCATAAACATGTAGATTCAGATGAATCTCATTTTACAGCTCAAACATTAACTAAAATTAAAGAACAGCATTTTCAACGTGTTGTTAATGGTAAATACGGTGAAAGTACATTTAAAAAGATAGATGATTTAAATTTTCAAATTGATTTATTGACAAATCAAATAAATGACAAACAGAAAGTTATTGAGCAAAGTGAAAGAATATTTGATTTAGAGCTAAATAAGATAGTGAATGAAAAAGTCAATTTAGAAAATGAAAAGAAGGAATTATTAGTAAATTATTCATCCATAATACAAAGTACCAAACTTATAAATGCACAACATGCAGACCATATATATGAATTGATATTTCAACAAAATGATTTAGATGGAGCATTAAAATTATTAGATGAAAGTGATTTAAAAAAGCAAGAATATGATATTGCAAAGAATCGAGTAATAAAAGGTGAAATCTACTTAATTAAAAAAGACTATAGAAATGCTTATTCGAATTATCAAAAGGCATTTGATATAAATCAATCTTTTGAAATTGCGTCCTTTTTTATCAGATTTCTTACATTAATAAAAGAAAATGGTCAACTTATTGAGGTGATAGAGAAAACAATTATTGAGGAATCATCAAGTATAGATAGACCTTCGATAATTTTAACTTTAAAAGCGTGCTTGGGTCAGGTCTATTCCAAAATTAACCCTGAGAAATCCATTATCTTATTTAAGGAATGTATTGAAATAAATGAGGATAAATTAAGAAATACAGAAAAGTATCTTTTAAATAAAGCGGGTTATACTAATTACCTTGCAATATCTTACAAAGAGCAAGGAGAACTTGATGAAGCTTTGCGCCAATGTGAAATTTCACTTGGAGTTTTTCTTACTGGTCAAGTTGAGGGCGATTCGCTTGAAGAATGTTTTTCAGAGTTTTGTTCTTTATACAATACAATAGCACAGATTTATGAATTAAGTTCAAACAATGAAGAAGCATTAAAATATTATTCACTTGCCTTAAAATTGAGCAAAGAGCAATTGCCAAACAATTTAAATTTAAAAATCTCGACAATTTTAAATATGTGTAATTGTACTTCAAAAATTAATTTTGGGGATTTGTTAGATTTATTAAATGATGCTATTAAGGATATTATAAATCTTTTGCAAGAAAAACCACTTTCATATTTTGAAATATTAATTAGTGCTTACTGTAAAAAATCTGACTTATTTCTTTTTAATGGACAAAATGATAAATCTGGAATAGAATTAGCAAATGCAGAGAAAGTTTTAAATCAAGCATTATTGATTAGTGAGATAGGCTTTCAAATAGTCAAAGCGGAATTCCTCAATAGAAAAGCAATGTTTTATATGATTGATGGAAAAAAGGAGGAAGCATTTAAATTAATAAGCTCATCAATTGAAATATATAAATCAAGTAAAAATACTAGTAGAGAGTTACAAAGTAAAATAGCCACTTTGCTGCTCTTTAAAAGTAAACTTCATAACATCAAAGAACAAAAAATTAAAGATTTATCCACAGCGATTGATTCTTTGAAATCTGTTGCGAATAAACATAGTAGTGATATACTTTTATTGAAAAGAATAGAACTTGAATTAATGAATGTTTCCTAACAGTACTACAACGGATGTAGGCAATTGGCTTAAAGGAAAGTTGATTTTGTATTTGGAAGATTTGTCAAATTCGAAAAATGGGCTTAATTTAGTCACAAACCCGCTGTAATACTAAGACGTTAGCAGTAACCCCCTCTGGTGCTCGTTTGCAACGAGTACCTTACTTCCTTTATTAACGAAAATAAAGCGTTTGCAACGCGGCTAATTAAGACAGACTACCATAACGGCTCAACCTCTACGTTGCAAAACATTGTATTATCCTGCTCGTAATTTCTATAGCTGCTATTTACATAATCTCTTTCATGAAAACGATTTCTGACTCAACAGGATTTTAATGTATGTAGTTTACACGCTGTTCCATTTTTTCTAAATTGTCTAATATAACAGGATGAAAACCATCTTGCCATAATTTGTAATTCTTGGATCTTCCTGTTTTCTAAGCTTCAAAACTAAATTTCCGTAATAGCCATTGGCTTCGCCGAACCACTTCGTTGGGTTTCGCGTCTGCTTTCAGGATGCTCTTTTATGGCTTCTATTAATTTTTTGGAAGTATATTTTTTAAAATCACGAACAACATTTTGCAGTTCCCCATCAAAAGCGGTAACAATTAAATGAATATGGCTGCTCATATATACATAAGCGTGTACAGTCAATGCTTTTTCTTTGATACAATAATTTAGCGACGTCTAAGATATTACAATAGATGGGTCGCACAAACAAATCTACCCAATCTACAATTGTAATGGCAATAAAAGTTGGAACAGTACTATCAATAACTTTATATTTCTCACATTCTTTTTCTCCAAATATATAATTTATAAGAAAATTACGAAATAAAAAAGCAGAAGTATTTGTTTTAAGAATGCTTCTGTTTAGTGATACGCGTTGCAAACGCTATGTTTTGTTTTCATAATTTAAGTAGGTACTCGTTGCAAACGAGCACCAGAGTGATAGAAAAGCAGAAGTATTTGTTTTAAGAAATGCTTTTGTTTAGTGATCTGCGTTGCAAACGCTATGATTTGTTTTGATAATTTAAGTACGTACTCGTTGCAAGCAAGCACCAGAGTAAATTTTTTAGTAATTCAAGATAGAGTAATAACTGTGGATACAATAAAAAAACTACACACAATAGCTACATTAGATTTAGGCAATTGCCTTAATTTGAAATTGGTTTTGCATTTGGGATGATTTGCTTCGCATGTTCGCTAAGGGTTCGGGTGGCAAATCCGAAAACCGGGCTTAATTTAATCCCAAACCCGCTGTAGTGGCTGACGTTCTGTGAGATTCCAAAAAAAATATGTGCTAATTTGAAAAGTTACCATTTTTTGGTAACTTAGCTAAAAAAAAAATCATGGGACGAAATACTTCTATATCGCTTGGCAATCATTTCGAAAGTTTTATTGAACAAAGTGTAAATGATGGAAGATTTAATAACGCAAGTGAAGTTGTCAGAGCTGGTCTTCGTCTTTTAGAAGATGAGGAAAATAAAATTGTCGCTTTAAGAAAAGCGATTAATGATGGAATTGAAAGCGGACGCGCTCTAGATTTTGATGCTAAAAAACACCTTGACATGTTAAAAGCAAGAAAAAAATCAAATGGCTAAATATTATTTAACAAATAAAGCTGTTGATGACTTAACTGAAATTTGGAATTATACAATCGAAACTTGGTCTGAAATGCAAGCTGAAAAGTATTATGATTTACTTATGGCATCATGTGATGATTTAGCAAATAATCCAGAACTTGGTAGAAATTACGATATAGTAACGAAAGGAATATTAGGTTTTAAATCAGGTGAACATATTATCTTCTACTCAATTATATCAAAGAACGAAATAGAAATCGCAAGAATTCTTCATGGAATGATGGATTTAAAAGACAGACTATAAGGAACCTAAACATAACCGCCACTACAATTGATTTGGAAAAAAGGCTTAATGTAAAAATGGTTTTAGTGTTGGAAGATTTGCTTCTCTTGGTAGCTACCACTTGGATGCCAAATCCGAAGACTGGACTTAATTTAGTTCCTAACCCACTGCAAGCCACGAAACGTTACTTAATAATCCCCGCTTTATAAGTTGCAATCGCACGATCCCTGGCAAAAGCATGATCAACCATAGGTTCGTTATAGCCCAAATCAAATTCAGGAATCCATTTGCGGATGTAGATTCCTTTTTCGTCGAATTTCTTCAGTTGAATCTCCGGATTAAAAACCCTGAAATACGGTGCAGCATCGCAGCCTGTTCCGGCAGCCCATTGCCAGTTGCCAACGTTGGAGGCTAATTC
This sequence comes from uncultured Flavobacterium sp., assembly GCA_965650235.1. GTDB lineage: Bacteria > Bacteroidota > Bacteroidia > Flavobacteriales > Flavobacteriaceae > Flavobacterium. The sequence continues at coordinate 15,358 of CBFGNY010000053.1, forward strand.
AAAATCTAATAATTTTTCGGCAAAATACGCTTCTCCCCATTGCCAGTTAATCAGTAAGTGTTTGCATAAAAAACTGGCCACCACCATACGAACACGGTTGTGCATGTAACCGGTTTCATTGAGTTGTCTCATTCCGGCATCAACCATTGGATATCCGGTAGTTCCGGAACACCAGCGCTTAAAATCATCTTCGTTATTGCGCCATTGGATGCCATCATAAGCCGGCTTGAAATTATGATTGACACATTTCGGAAAGCTAAACAGAATCTGAATGAAAAATTCTCTCCAGATCAGTTCGCTTAAAAAAGTCTGGTCTTTACGATTCGCCCAGTTCACCAATTTTCGGATACTTACCGTTCCAAAACGCAAATGTGGTGAAAGATAGGATGTGCTGTCCAGAGCCGGAAAGTCGCGGGTTTCTTGATAATTTCCAATTTGAGTCAAATTATGAGGAAGGACTTTTATGGTACTTCTTTCAAAACCTATTTGTGATAATTCAGGAAATGGAAATTGTGTTTTTGCAAAGCTGCTCAATAATGGTTTTGTGTCATATTCAGGTGCTTGTCCGGAAAGATGATATTTCTCCAGCCATTTGTTTTTGTAGGGCGTGTAAATCGTGTACGGAAGCCCGTCCCCTTTTGTAATTTCTTTTTCTTCAAAAATCACATGGTCTTTGAATGAGAAGGCTTCGATGTTATTTTGTTGCAATAACTCCTGAATAGCTAAATCACGTTTTATCGCATAAGGTTCATAGTCTTTATTGAAGAAAACCTTCTGAATATCAAATTCTTCTACAAGTGATTTCCAAACCTCAATAGTTTTTCCTTTTTTGATCAAAATTGAAGATTCAATTCCCTGAAGCTGTTCGTTTATTTTTTGAAGCGAATCGTAAATAAAACTTACCCGGGCATCATTTTTTGGCAGGTTTTCCAAAATCTCATCATCAAAAATAAAAAGCGGTATTACAGGAAAATCAGATTGCAAGGCATGAAATAAACCGGTGTTGTCTTCTAAACGCAAATCGCGTCGGAACCAGAAAAGGGTAACTTTTTGTTTAGTCATTGTATGAGATTCCTTTTTTGATGTTTTTTGTATACTACGTAATTTACACTTTAGAAATATAAAACGGTTTTTTGTTTCCTGTGTTTAAAAACTAAAGATATATTATAAGTTTTATTTGAAATTTCTTTTTCTTACCAATAACCAGATTACTACCGGTGCACCAATTATAGACGTAATAGCATTTATTGGAAGCGTAACATCAAAGCCCGGCATTTGAGAAACTATATCGCAAAAGAGCACAATAATAGCTCCCAAAAGCAAAGTACTCCAAAACAAAATCATATGATTGCTGGTTTGAAAAGTCAGTTTTGCAATATGCGGAACCGCCAGCCCAATAAAAGCGATCGGGCCTGCAAAAGCAGTGATACTTCCTGCTAAAATACTGGTTGCCAAAATGATGATCAAACGGGCTTTATTGAAATTCAAACCCATGCTTTTTGCGTAATTTTCACCCAGAAGCAAAGCATTCAGAGGCTTAATGCTGCCCGCACTTAAAACCAATCCAAAACACACACTGACTGCCAGAACAGTAATTGATTTCCAGGAAAGATTGCCAAGATTTCCTAACGACCAAAAAGTAAATTTCTGAAGCTGCTCAGCTGTGCTAAAATAGGTTAGAACACTTACGATTGCGGTGGTAAAACTTCCAAACATCAGTCCTACAATCAGGATTGCCATTGTATCCCTTAATTTTTGGGAAACTACCAAAACCAATAGCAAAACAAGTGTACTGCCTAAAGTAGAGGCCAAAACAATTCCGTACGATGACAAGGCAATAATTTGTAAAAAAGACGGTAAAAATCCAGCTCCTAAAATAACAAACGCTACTCCTAAACTGGCACCTGAACTTAACCCTAAAACATAAGGTCCCGCAAGCGGATTCCGGAATAATGTCTGCATTAGCAAACCGCTGATTGAAAGTCCTGTTCCCACTAAAACTGCGGTAATGGCTTTGGGTAAACGGTAGTTGATAATAATATATTCCCAGGTTGATTTGCTGGCCTCTCCACCGGTTAAACTTCTATAAACATCTTTAAACGGAATATTCACTGAACCCAGGCTAATGCTTGTAAAAAACATCAAAATGAGTCCGAAACCAAGGAGAATAAATAAAATTGTATTTCTTTTTTTATTCGCCAATTTAATTCAGTTTAGTTGCAAAAGTGAACTCGTAACTTGGCAGTAAATCAGGATGGAAAATTTTGATATAATCTTTCAGCACCAAATCCGGTCTGCTAGGTGATGTTTCATAATAGATCGTCCCGCCTGTAGCCCCAAATTTGCCTTCAAATGTATAAACCGTTTTATTTTTAAAAGCCTCAAACTCGCTATAATGCGGATTCATTTTTGCAAATTCGTCCAATGATTTTACCGATCCTGTTGCAATCCAGAAATTAGCGTTTTTTGCTTTATCCAAAACTTTTTCAAATGATAGCCCCTGGCTTCCTGTACCTTCTAAATCTGACCATAAATAATTAGCCTGCGCATCTTTCATAAATTGTGCTACCCAGCTGTTTCCTTTGGCTACATACCAGACATCTTCGTACATTGAACCATATAAAACGGTAGAATTAGCCGGTTTTTCTGCTACTAATTTCTTCGCCTGATTATAACTTGTCACAATTTTATCGAATAATTCCTTCGCTTTGTCTTCTTTACCAAATAAAGCACCGTAAAGTTTAACCCATTCTGCTTTTCCTAGTGGGGACTGCTCCATCCAATCAGCCTGAATCAGGACATTCAAACCGCTTTTTTTCAAGTTATCCAGCATTGGATTATTATTGTCTACTCCAAAAGTCACAATTAAATCAGGTGACAACTCTATTAACTGTTCTATATTTAATTTTTCGTTCTGGCCCACATTTTTAACAGAACCCTTGTCAATTAATGCTCTTGTTTTTTCTGATGAAATATAATCGGTATGCGGAAAACCAGTTAGTTTATTTTCGACATCCAGCATTTCAAGAAAAGGAATATTGGTAGTAGAAGTTACTACCACAGATTCTAAAGGAACTTTAATCGTCGTATAGGATTGTAAACTATCGGGAACTTTTGCCTCTTTTTCTTTTAAAACATAAACGAAGTTTTTATTAGCATTGGGCCAGGGATTTGAAACCGTTACTACTGAATATCCTTCATGTTTTAAGATAGATAGCCCTGAAGCATATTCGATACTGTTTTGAGGGATCTTAGAAGTGGCAATTTCTGCATTTTCATTTTTCTTACATCCTGTCAGAAGAAAAAAAGATATAATAAAAATAAACTTGGAAAGTAAATGTTTCATATGCGTGTTATTGTGTCAGGAATATGGCATTATTATTGTCTGCTCTCATTGATGTCTTTATCAATAAGTACAAAGATAACGTAATTTATATTTTTTTTACTTACCTTTATTCTTACAAATTTTAGACAAACCCATTTTTTAAATATTTATGAATAATATAAAAACAAAAGTTTGTTCGAGCTGTGAATCCGCTTTTAGCTGCGGAAATATTTCTCCAGAAAATACTTGTTGGTGTAATGATTTTCCTCCTATTTTCAATCTTTCAGAAGGAGGAGATTGCCTTTGTCCAGAATGTTTTAAAGAAGCATGTATTGACAAAATTGATGCTTATGTCGAAACTATTACTCCCACGACAGCCCTTAAAAATAAAGCTGTTTCTTTACCAAAAACCGATAAACTGATCGAAGACATTGATTACTATATTGAAGATGGCAATTATGTTTTTAAAACCTGGTTTCATCTAAAAAGAGGAAGCTGTTGCGGAAACGAATGCAGACATTGTCCTTATTAGAAATATAAAGTTATCTGTTAGGAGTTTATAAGTTATGTGTTGCTGCCATAAATTAAATACAATTAAAAGAATAATTTTGTCATAATCGACGTTTAACTTTTAACCCTTAACCAATAACTTAAAAACCCAAATGATTTACTTAATTACCGGAGGCGAACGATCAGGAAAAAGCAGCTATGCCCAAAATTTAGCTTTACAACTTTCAGAAACGCCAATTTATGTCGCCACAGCCAGAAAATGGGATGATGATTTTCAAAACCGAATCGACCGACACCAACAGGAACGCGACGAACGCTGGACGAATATTGAGAAAGAAAAACATTTAAGTGAAATTGATTTTTCAGGAAAAACAGCTTTGATTGACTGTGTTACACTTTGGCTGACGAACTTTTTTGTGGATACCAAAAATGATGTAACTTTAAGTCTGGAAGAAGCAAAGAAAGAATTTCTTTCGATAGCAAATCAGCAAAATGCAACTCTTATAATTGTGACCAACGAAATTGGAATGGGCGTTCATGCAGACACTCACATTGGCAGAAAATTTACGGAACTGCAGGGCTGGATGAATCAGTTTCTGGCTTCGAAAGCTGACGAAGTGGTTTTGATGGTTTCCGGAATTCCGGTAAAGATAAAAGGCTAATAAAATTCAATGGCAAAAATCAATGGCAATGGCAAAAAATCAATAAAAAATGTAAATCATTAAATTTCTAATTTCAATATTGGTGAGTATCTTTACTAAAGTTTAAACATTGAAATTGATATTGATTTTTTGCCATTGACATTGAAAGCTTATGACTTATTTAGATGATATTTTAAAATCTCGACGTGATACCCGCCATTTCACAGCTGATAATGTTCCTGATGAGGTATTTGAAAAAGCTTTGCAGGCCGGACATTGGGCGCCTTCGGTTGGATTAACTGATGCTACACGATATTATATCATCAAATCGGCTGAAGTAAAAAAAGCTATCAAGGATTTGTTTTTAGATTATAATAAAAAAGCCGAGGAACTGACTGATAATCCTGAGCAGAAAGAACATTATAAATCCCTGAAACTGGAAGCAATTGAAGAAGCACCTATTGGACTAATAATTGCCTACGACCGATCGGTTTTGAATCAATTTACGATTGGGACTGTTGGCAGTAATGAGGCGGTGAAATTTAGTTCGGTTTGTGCGGCTCAAAATATCTGGCTTTCGCTAACTGAACAAGGTTACGGAATGGGCTGGGCTTCGATTCTGAATTATTATCAGTTTAAAAAGATACTCGCTTTGCCTGAAAATATTGAACCTTTGGGTTATTTCTGTATTGGAAAACCAGCGACCAATTACGATAATCAACCGATGTTGCAGCAATTACAGTGGAAACAAAAATCGGAAGCACCGGATTGTACAGAAATTAAAAATGTAAACGAAAATGATATTCCAAATTTCGTTTTAAAGCCTCAGTCTGAAATCAACGAAAAAACAGATTTTAATAGAATTTTGCAGGAAAAAATAGATTCTAAAACCAAACCTCTTGGTGCTTTAGGAACTTTGGAAGCTCTTGCTTTTCAGTTGGGAACCGTTTTTCAAACTTTAGACCCTAAAATCACAAACCCAAATATCGTTGTTTTCGCAGCTGATCATGGAATTGCAAATCATGGAGTTAGCGCTTATCCGCAGGATGTGACGCGCCAAATGGTGGGCAATTTTTTGGAAGGCGGTGCCGCGATCAACGTTTTTTGCAAACAGCATACTATCGAATTATCAATTGTAGACGCAGGCGTGAATTATGATTTCCCAACAAATGCTAATCTTATAAACGCTAAAATTGCCAAAGGCACACAATCCTTTTTGTATGCACCTGCTATGAGCGAAACCGAATTACAATTGTGTTTTGAAAAAGGAAAGTCGATTGTTACAGCTATCGCCAAAATAGGCTCCAACTGCATTGGTTTTGGTGAAATGGGAATTGGAAATACGGCAACAGCATCAGTTTTGATGAGTCTTTTAACCGATTTTCCAATTGAAGAATGTGTCGGAAAAGGAACTGGTGTTGATGATGAAAAATTGCTTCAGAAACAAATCCTGCTTAAAAAAGCCATCGGAAATTATTCCGGTTCAGCCGAATTAATGAACCACCTCGCCTATTTTGGAGGTTTTGAAATCATACAAATGGCAAGCGGAATGCTAACGGCTTTCGATAACAAAATGATTATTTTGATTGATGGCTTTATTTGCAGCGTCGCCTTTTTAATTGCTTCTAAAATAAATCCTGGCATTCATAAAAATGCAGTTTTTTGCCATTGCTCTGCCGAAAAAGCGCATCAAAAATTACTGGATTATTTACTGGCAAAACCCATTTTAAATTTAGATTTGCGTCTTGGTGAAGGAACCGGATGCGCAATTGCTTTTCCTATTTTGAAATCAGCTGAGGCTTTTTTGAATGAAATGGCGAGTTTTGAGAGTGCTGGGATTAGCAGGAAGTAGAAAAAAAGCCAATATCAATATCAATTGCAAATTTCAATTTAAAAAATCTAAGAAATAATTCAGCAATTTTGGATTTCATAAATAATCAATATTCGGCTAAAGCCTTTCTTCTCGTGAATTTGTTTTCCTCCTATTCAAAGAACAGCTCCACCAATTTTAATTTTAATTAATATAAAATATCTTTTAAATGAAAAAAGAACTACATATTTTCTTCACTTCCTTAATGTTTTACACCCGAATTCCCTGCCCGAAAAACATAGATCATCATCCTGATTATTTAAATAAAGCCACACGATATTTTCCATTGATTGGCTGGATTGTGGGAAGCATTTCTTTTATTTCTTTCTATATTTTTTCTCTTTTCCTTTCAATTGAAATAGCGGTAATTTTTGCCATTATAACTTCTATCCTGACAACCGGGGCTTTTCATGAAGATGGTTTTGCCGATGTCTGCGATGGTTTTGGAGGAGGCTGGACCAAAGAAAAAATCCTGATGATTATGAAAGACAGCGCAATTGGTGCTTATGGTGCGATTGGATTGGTACTGCTTTTTTTATTGAAATTCAAACTACTTTCTGAATCCATTTTACTTTTAACAAACGACAGCTCCTATTTTCAAATTTTCCTTTTGTTTGTTTCGGTCCATGCCTTGAGCCGTCTGGCAGCAATATCCATTATTTTCACACATGAATATTCACGAGATGATGCTTCAAGCAAAAGCAAACCCATTGCAAAAAATCATAGCTGGAAAGAAGTTTTGGGTTCATTTTTCTTCGGGTTACTTCCGCTATTGACACTCTCCTATTTTAACTATAAAATACTTTTAGTTTTAATTCCTGTTTTCCTGACACGGTATTTTTTAGCACGTTATTTCCAAAAATGGATTGATGGCTATACCGGAGATTGTTTGGGCGCTACGCAACAAGTTTGCGAAGTGGTTTATTATTTAAGTATACTTTTTATATGGAAATTTATTTAGTTCGTCATACGGAAACAATCTGCGAAAAAGGCATCTGCTACGGACAATCTGATGTGAATTTAGCGGAACCTTTTGAGTCTGTTTTCGAAAATATCCTTTCGCAATTACCTTCTGAAGCAATCATTTTTTCAAGTCCGTTGCAACGATGCGTTACTTTGGCAAAATACATTCAGAATAATATTAAAACCATTTCTTATGAG
>CBFGNY010000054.1:0-22798 GCA_965650235.1 uncultured Flavobacterium sp.
ACCTGATAAACACGTTGATGGATTTAAATATTGAAACAGAATATTTAAAAGACCAGCCTGAAGCTTTGGTTTTGAAAGAAAGAGCCAATGTGTTTTTGACAGATGCTTTTAAGCAGGGACTTTTTGAGGTTCAGGATGCCAACTCACAATTAGTAGCCGGTTTTCTTGATGTAAAACCAGGAATGAGAGTTGTAGATACTTGTGCCGGAGCTGGGGGAAAAACACTACATATTGCTTCTTTAATGGAAAATAAGGGACAGTTGATTGCCATGGATTTATATGAAAGCAAACTGAAGCAATTAAAGTTGAGAGCCAAAAGAAATGGTGCTTTCAACATCGAATATCGTATTATTGACACCACAAAAGTGATCAAAAAGCTACACGAAAAAGCAGACCGCGTTTTAATTGATGCACCTTGTAGCGGTTTAGGGGTTCTAAAAAGAAACCCTGATGCAAAATGGAAATTACAACCTGAATTTATTGATAATATTCGTAAAGTTCAGTCTGAAGTTTTAGAAAGTTATTCTAAAATTGTAAAACCAGGAGGAAAGTTAGTGTACGCTACTTGTTCTGTTTTACCATCGGAAAATCAGGAGCAGGTAGAGAAATTTCTGAAAACTGAAATCGGGCAACAATTTACGTTTATAAAAGACCGTAAAATGCTGGCTTCAGAATCTGGTTTCGACGGATTTTATATGGCACTTTTAGAGAGAAAGGAATAAAATAAATTCCAAATTAAAAATCCCAAATTCCAATTTAAATTAGAGTTTGGGATTTTTTCTATTTATATGTGCTTATTAATTATCGAAATCTGCAGTTCCTACGGGATAATTTTTTGTAGAAAATATTCTTTTACCAATGATTTAATTACTAGCGGCGTTTGTACAAAAAGTAAATAGGCTTATATCACTTATATGGTTAAACTACACCAAACTAGGCTTTCGCAACAACTTTCCGTTTTCATTTTCTTTAAATTTCCGAACAAAAACGATTTCTTTTGGTTTTTCATACTTATCCAATACATCAAAAAAACCAGCAGGGAAATCTTGTTTTTCACCTTCGATAACCAAAATTAATTTTTCTCCCAACATAGAATCCGGAATTCCAGTTACAAAAAACCTGGAAGAGATTTTTCCAATCAATTTTGCTTCAATCTGTTCCGGAATTAATTTTACACCGCCGCTATTAATCACATTGTCAATTCTTCCTAAAAAGATAAATTGATTTTCTCTTATTAATTCAATCAAATCATTAGTTACAATCGGTTCTTCAGAAATAGCGGGAATGTCAATTACTAAACATCCTCGATTGTCTTTTGTGATTTTTACATTGGGCAGTACGGTAAAAGCTTTTTCGCCTACTTTTCTGGCTGCAATATGAGTAATTGTTTCAGTCATTCCATAAGTCTCGTAGACTTCTGTTTTTAAAGGTAAAAGTTTATCTTCCAGTGCTGCATCCATTTTAGCCCCACCAACAATTAGTTTTTTGATTTTTTTTAAGGCTTCAATAGAATTTTGCACCTGCAAAGGCACCATTGCCACAAAATCATATACTGTTTTATTTAATGCTAAAGGTTCCGTGCTTGGCTCTGTAATATGAAGATCCAGGCCTAATATTAAACTTCTTACCAGCATCATTTTTCCAGCTACAAATTTCACAGGTAAACAAAGTAAAGCTTTATCTCCTGGCTTTAAATCAAAAAAATCACCTGTAGCCAATGCCGATTGTATCATGGCTTGTTTTTGTAACCGAACTACTTTAGGGAGGCCTGTAGTGCCGGATGTTTTCATTTCGATATATTCTTTTTGGTCGAACCAGTCTAATAAAAACTCCCCGATTGCCTGTTCGTTGAGATCGCCTTCCTTAATAAAACTATAGGCTACACTGCGAAGTTCTTCTCCATTTAGATGGTCCCCATTTATTTTAAAATAATTATGAACTTTTTTATGAGTTAATTGAATCATGACTTAATAATTTATTATTTCTGTAACAGTGATTTTGCCTGTTAACTTTTCTTTCCAGTTGTTCCAGTTGTATTTTTTGCTAAAAATAAAGAGCAGGATAGGGTAGATGATGACTATCGGTAAAATCACATCAAAACCTGCAGATGGTTCAGATAAATCTATAAAAATAGAGTGTGTTTGAAATACAGACCAATCGGAGGTTACCAATAAAGCGCCGGTCAGGTTGTTAGCGGCGTGAAAACCAAGTGCCAATTCCATGCCTTCATCCATTAATGTAATCACCCCTAAAAACAAGCCCGTACCAATATAATAGATCATAATAATATTGCCCATTTTGGTGACTTCTGGATTGAACCAATGCATAGATCCAAATATAAGTGAAGTCATTAGTAACGGAAACCATCTGTTTTTCGCTAAGTTGGCAAATCCCTGCATAAGGTATCCCCGGAAAACATATTCTTCTGTACTGGTCTGTATCGGAATTAATATTGTTCCGACACCAACTAAAATTAAAAAAGGAATGAGCTTAAAATTGAAAATAAATTGCTCAGGTGATTTAAAATAAACAAACAAAAAGCTTACTATTGAAAATCCTGCCCACAATAAAAATGAAAATAAAATACGTTTTATATCTACTGCTCTTCGGGAGGTTGTAACTGATAAAATACTTTGATTATGAAAATGTTTAACAACATAAAAGACAGCAGCTAATGCGAAAGCAAATGAAATCATTACAAAAAATAAAGTAAGATTTGAATCAAACATTTTCATTAGCATCTTATCATTTGTCGGATAAGTTTTTTTGTTAAAAAAAGTATCAAATAAGACGGCTCCCATAAGTGGAATTTGGCCAACAAATGAAGCTACGATTATTATTACAGAGCCTAAAATATACTTCCCAAACTTATTTTCAGGTTTAATTCCTTGTTCTAAAAACATGTATTAAAAATTTTAAAATTAGAATTCAGTTTAATAAGTAAATCTTATTTTTGGTATTGCTAAAATACCTCTTTTTAGCCCAATAATTTTACATCCAAACTTTAAAAAATAACATGATACAAATTTACCATAATCCGCGTTGCGGGAAATCAAGAAATTGTCTGGCCTTTCTGGATGACGCTAATCTAAGTTATGAAATAATCTCTTACCTTACAGAAATTCCTTCTTTTGATGAGTTAAAAACTTTAATAGAAAAATTAAACCTGAAACCAATAGAATTAGTAAGGATCAAAGAGAAAATCTGGATTGAAAATTATAAAGGTAAAACGTTGAGTGATTCTCAGATTATTCAGGCAATGGCGGATAATCCAATTTTAATTGAAAGACCAATCGTAATAAAAGACGGGAAGGCCATTGTTGGTCGTGATCTTGATAAAGTAGCATCATTTTTAGAATAATTTTTAAAAGTAATGAATTAACATTATTTTGTGATTTCTTATTTTAAACCAAAAGTTACATTTGTGGTCTAAAGGAAAAAGAAACCAGAAAACATAATGAAAAAATTCAAATTTGCAATGGTATTTATAGTCCTGTTTTCAGGACTTTATAATTACGCACAAGACCGACCTGCAAGCCAAAACAAAGTAAAAGTAACGGGAAAAGTTTTAGAAAAAGTAACAAAACAGCCACTTGAATATGCTACTGTAACCATTAGTCTCCCAAACGATACAAAAGTAGTAGCAGGAGGAATTACAAATCCAAAAGGAGAATTTGAAGTCGCTGTTGATCCTGGGAATTATGATATTAAAATTGAGTTTATCTCTTTTAAAGCAACAGAATATAAACAAAGAAGTGTACAGGAAAACACTAACTTAGGAACTGTAAACTTGTCTGAAGATGCAGCACAACTAAATGAAGTCGTAGTTCGTGCCGAAAGATCGACTGTGGAGATTAAATTAGACAAAAAGGTGTATAATGTTGGCCAGGACATGATTGTAAAAGGAGGGACGGTTAGTGATGTTTTAGAAAACGTACCTTCTGTTTCTGTAGATATTGAAGGAAATGTAAGTTTACGCGGAAATGAAAACGTACGTATTTTTATTGACGGACGCCCTTCAAACGCATTAAACATGGCTGAGGCTTTACGCCAAATTCCTGCAGATGCAATCGATAAAGTCGAGGTAATTACAAATCCATCTGCACGTTATGATGCAGAAGGAGGAGCAGGTATTCTGAATATCGTTCTGAAAAAAGGTAAAAACTTAGGTTTTAACGGAAGTTTTATTGCTTCGACAGGAATCCCGGAAACCTATGGTCTTAGTGCCAATTTGAATTATAAAACCGAGAAATTAAACTTTTTTACTTCTACAGGCTATAACTACAGAACCAGTGAAGGAACGGGCTTAACTAATTCAACTATTCTAAATAGAGAGAATAAGCAAATTACAGGCTATAACTATGAAGACAGGGATACAGAGCGTATTCGCAAAGGGATTTCGACAAAAACCGGAGTAGAATGGACTGTAGCACCTAATACCTTCTGGACAAACGCTATAAGTTACAGAGACAATACTGGTACGGATAATGATCTCGTGAACTATAATTCTTTTGATGCAAACAAAGTTTTTACTTCCAGACGTTACCGTTTAAGCAATGGAGATGACTTAGGAAAGGATTTTGAATACTCGTCAAATTTTCTTAAAAATTTCAACGATAAAGGGCATAAACTAACCCTTGATTTTTCCTATGCGACCAATAAGGATGAAGAGAACGCCGTCATTACAGATGAAACAATTGGAAGCAGTGTACCCGCTAATATTGAGGAAACTTTAAACAACGAAAAACAAAACCAGTTGCAACTGCAGGCAGATTATGTTTTGCCTTTTGAGAATGGCAGCCAGTTTGAGGCGGGCTACAAAGGAAACTTCAATAACCTGGACAATGTATATAGCGTTAATACAGATAATGAGGGAAATCCTATTGATGGTTATATTTTAAATACATTAGAATATAATGAGCGTATCAATTCCTTTTACACGCAATATGGTTTCAAAGTAAATAAGTTCTCGTATCTTTTTGGCTTGCGTTGGGAGGATACAAATATTGAGATCAATCAGCTGGATACACAAAATTATAATACAAAAAAATATAATAATTTATTTCCCAGCGCATTTGTAAACTATGAACTATCAGATGAAAGCAGTGTTTCCTTAAGCTATAGTAAACGTTTGTCACGACCTAGAGGACGTTTCCTGAACCCCGCAACTAATTTTTCGAGCAATATCAACTTGTTTAGAGGAAATCCTGATTTGGATCCTTCTTTTACAGACAAATTTGATTTAGGGTATTTGAAACGTTGGGAAAAAGTAACTTTTAGTACCTCAATGTATTTTGAAAACACTAAAGATGTATTTTCATTTGTCCGTACAGAAACCGGAGAATATGTTGGTGATAATCCTGTAGTTTTAAACAGCCCGATAAATTTGGCCAAAGAACAACAGTTTGGTTTTGAATTCACCTTAAATTATAACCCGTTTAAAATTTGGAAAATCAACAGTAGTTTTAATCTGGCAAACGTTAAAACAACCGGTAATTACACTTACAAACCTGTTGTTGGAGACGAGATTACTACCGATTTAAATAACGAAACTTTTTCATGGTTTTCAAGAGTAAACTCTCGTTTGTCTCTTCCATATAAAATCGACTGGCAATTGTCAGGAATGTATTTTGGTCCAAGAAATACTGCACAAGGAAAAAGTCTGGGCAATTATGTGATAAATACGTCTTTTAGTAAGGATGTTTTAAAAGACAAGGGAACAATTGCATTAAACGTAAGTGATTTATTTAATTCCAGAAAAATGAAGAATGAAACTAATCTGGAGAGTGTTTCATCATACAGTGAGTTTCAATGGAGAAAAAGACAAATAAATCTTTCATTTACTTACCGCTTAAACATGAAGAAAACAGACAGGGATAAAAATGCACCTAAAAATGGCGCTGGCGGAGGCGATGAAGGCGGGGAATTTCCAGGATAAGAAAGATTATAAACTCCAAAATTTAAATTCCAAATTCCGATTTTATGAAGCTTAATTATCCAAGTTTTATAAAATTGAGATTTGGATTTTTCTTATTAGGATGTATAAAAAAAAGGACTCGTAAAACGGGTCCTTTTTTTATGAAATCAATTTAAAATTAAATTGACTGTTCTTGTCTTTTCTTTGCTCTTTTCTCTTTGAACATTTCCCAGCTAGCACCCGTAACCCAATAAGATACGAAACCAACCAAGAAAAACATCAACCAAAACCCTATAGTTAGTATGGTCAAGAAAAGTAAAAAACCTAAGTACTGTGAAAATTCAAACATGTTTTCCGGAATTTTTGAATGTAAGGACAAATGTAACTTTTATATTTTTTCTTAGCAATAAAATCCAAATCAATTTTCGTAAAATAACAATTATCCGTATATTTAAACTCATTTTAAATAAGGATTTTTTGTAATTATTTATAAATGTCTATAATTAAACAAGATGAGTGTTTTCAGGAGCTGTTTCCTGCTGTACACTATATCTTTCATGCCGAACCCCGGCATAAAAGGATGCCGTTTCCATCAGGGCTATGGGTACCATTTCCATAAGAAGATTCCATTAATCATATAAATAACACTTTATAAATAACAAAATGAAATACAGAATAGAAAAAGACACCATGGGAGAAGTACAAGTCCCAGCCGATAAATATTGGGGAGCTCAAACAGAACGTTCCCGAAATAATTTTAAAATTGGTCCGGCAGCATCAATGCCAAAGGAAATCATTGAAGGTTTTGCTTATCTTAAAAAAGCGGCGGCTTATGCCAATTGCGATCTTGGGGTTTTGCCTGTCGAAAAGCGTGATGCTATTGCAGCAGTCTGCGACGAAATTCTGGAAGGAAAATTAGACGATCAGTTTCCTCTTGTCATCTGGCAGACTGGTTCAGGCACGCAAAGCAACATGAACGTAAATGAAGTAATTGCTAACCGTGCTCAGGTACTTAAAGGTTTTGAAATTGGCGAAGGCGATCAATTTATAAAAGCAAACGATGACGTCAATAAATCACAGTCGTCAAACGATACTTTTCCAACGGGAATGCATATTGCAGCTTACAAAATGATAGTTGAAACCACAATTCCGGGGGTTGAAAAATTGCACGCAACATTAAACGCAAAAGCGAAAGAATTTGCAGCTGTTGTAAAAATTGGACGTACCCATTTAATGGATGCCACGCCTTTAACATTAGGCCAGGAAATTTCAGGATATGCCGCCCAATTGGCATACGGATTAAAAGCTTTAAAAAACACATTACCGCATTTATCTGAAATCGCTTTAGGAGGAACCGCAGTAGGAACAGGCTTGAACACCCCAAAAGGCTACGACCTAAAAGTTGCCGAATATATTGCTCAATTCACCAATCATCCTTTTGTAACCGCCGAAAATAAATTTGAAGCCCTGGCAGCTCACGATGCGATTGTCGAAACACACGGTGCTTTAAAACAGTTGGCTGTCTCCTTAAACAAAATAGCCAACGATATCAGAATGCTTGCTTCAGGACCACGCTCCGGAATTGGCGAAATTCATATTCCGGAAAATGAGCCTGGCTCATCTATCATGCCCGGAAAAGTAAATCCAACGCAATGCGAGGCCTTAACAATGGTTTGCGCTCAGGTTATTGGGAACGATGTAGCAATTGCGGTAGGAGGTATGCAGGGACATTATGAATTGAATGTTTTTAAACCGGTTATGGCTGCTAATTTCCTTCAATCCGCAAGATTATTAGGAGATGCCTGTGTGTCTTTCGATGAACATTGTGCTCAGGGAATCGAACCGAATTATAAACGTATTAAAGAATTGGTAGATAACTCATTAATGCTGGTAACGGCCTTAAACACGAAAATAGGTTATTATAAAGCAGCTGAAATAGCTCAATCCGCCCACAAAAACGGAACAACCCTAAAAGACGAAGCCGTTAGTTTAGGCTATGTAACATCAGAAGATTTTGATGCCTGGGTAAAACCGGAAGAAATGGTATAGTGAGGGTAATAGTTATGAGTTAGAAGTTATGAGTTAATAAGGACGGGTAGGAAAGTTAAAAAGTTCTTACCCGTTTTTTATTTAAAAATTACAGTTTATCGTAATAGCTTCTAACTCCTAACCCTTAACTTATTTCTCATCGACATAGTCTTGCAAATAGGCAAATCTTGGAGTTAATTTTCCTTTCTCAGTTATTTTAGCTCTTTCCAGAATTCCGTCTTTATCGCCATTAAAGAAAGCCGGAATAACATGTTCCATAAATTGCTCGCCAAAACCTTCGCTGGCATCTTTTGGGATTTCGCAAGGTAAATTATCAACAGCCATTACTACAATTGCTGCAGGATGAAAAAGGTCAACTTCTTTATTTTCTGATGGAAGATAACCATATAAAGGCTCTGCAATAGTTGATGGACGCAGTGTACAGGCAATAGGCCCGTTCACATCACATGAAATATCAGCAACGACCCTTATATTGCAGTCTTTAGCGTTTAACATTTCCTGGGTCAGGATTATCGGGGCATTATTTGCATAAAAATGTCCGGCAATATAAATATCGCTGACTTTGGTAAATTTTTCAAAATCAGAAGTGTAAGCTTCGGGATGTTGTGCAAAGTCAGTAAAATCAAGCGTCTGCCCGTCAATTCTCTTGTTGTATTCTAAAGCATCCAATTGAACATAGACTGATTGCGTGTATTTTTTGGTTAGATAATTATCAACAGTAACTTCTTTTACCTTGATTGCTTTTAAAATTTCCAAGGCACCGCTGCCCACTTTACCCGTTCCGGAAAGTACAAACTTCAGAGGAGGTAAAGTAATACGTTTTAAATGCATAATCAGGGCTTCTTTTCCTGAAAGGGTTTCTGCTTTTGGAAGTTTAAACAATTCAAATTTTATTCCGAAGGCGCGAATTCCGTTGTAAGCACCAACCATTCCGGCATATTTCCCAAAGCCTATTAGCCTGCGATTATGTTCGTCAACAATTGTTTCGTGATCATATAAACTGATGTTCTTCTCTAATATAGCTTGCAGCAGTTTTTTATTGTAAGGCTGCTTTTTTATAGTATGTGAAAAAAAGAAATAGGATTTATTTGGAATTAAAGCATCGACTGGAACTTCTTTTACTCCAAATAAAACATCACAATCTGAAACATCATCTGCAACAGTTATGCCCATACTTTTGTATTGAATATCTGAAAAAATTCTAACATCTGAACTTTCTACAATTACAGAGCTTACTGGATACAATTGTTTTAGTTTAGCCAATTCATCTGGCGAAAATACGACACGTCTGTCAGGTGGATTTTTTCTTTCTTTAATTATTCCGAATTTCATTTAAATAGATTTAATTTTTAAATACAACTTTTTTAATTAAATTTGTTATAAATATAACAAAAAAAGTTAAAATTTTGTTGTCTTTTTTTGATTCTAGTAATTATATATTTCTCTCAGATTGATATGTAATTGTATAACAGTTAATTAATAATAATTAATTGTTAAAAAGAGAAACGTATGTTGGATAAAGTGGCATATCAAAAGTATTGAATTCTATATATTTGTTTTTTCAAGAAAAATGCAAATGAGATTCCTAAAAAAAGCAAATATACCACAAATACTTTTTCTAATATTAGTTTTAAGCTCCTGTGGAAAAGATAAAAAAACTAATCCTGACAATGAGATTCCTGAAATAAAAGATACTTTGGGCAGAATGATTCCAATGGGACCAGAAAAAAAACCTGCTGTCAGCTATATTAATTCAATTAAACCAAGAATAAATCATTTTTACAATAAAAACTGGCCAAATAATAGTATGAATGGCAGTTTTTTGGTAGCGAGGAACGGGCATATTATTTTTGAAAAATACAATGGCTATGCCAATAAAAATGCTGAGACAAAAATTACGAAGGATACTCCAGTGCACATAGCATCTGTAAGTAAGGTTTTAACGGCAACTGCTGTACTAAAACTCGTGAATTTAGGTAAAATAGAACTGGATCAAAAAGTAAATACTATTTTAAAAACATTTCCTTATGAAGAATGTACGGTTCGTATGTTGCTGACACATAGAAGCGGAATGCGAAATTATGCCTATTTCACAGACAGGGATAAGTCGGTTTGGGACCGGCATAATCAATTAACGAATAAAGATATTTTAAATATTCTGGCAACTAAAAATGTGGGTCTGGAGTCAAGGGTTGGTACCCGTTTCGGGTATTGCAATACCAATTATGCCATGCTGGCACTGATTATTGAAAAAGTAACAGGATTAAGTTACAAGGAGGCTATGAGTGAAATGATTTTTAAGCCATTAGGAATGAAACATACTTTTGTTTTTGATGATGAAAAAGACAGAAAAAAAATTGTTCCGTCATACAAAGGCAATGGTGTAGAAATAGGTTTTGATTATCTGGATTGTGTATATGGTGATAAAAATATTTTCTCGACTCCACGCGATCTTTTGAAGTTTGACAGAGCCAGAAATTCACCAAAATTTTTAAAACCTGAATTGTTAAAACAAGTTTATACAGGATACAGCAACGAACGCAAAGGTACTAAAAATTATGGGCTGGGTATTAGAATGATTAATTGGGAGACCGGTCAGAATTTTTATTTTCATAATGGCTGGTGGCACGGAAATACTTCCTCATATATTACACTTCAAAAAGAGCAGGTTACTATTATTGCCTTATCAAATAAAATGACGAGAAAGACGTATGCAGTTAGAAAGCTGGCTCCAATTTTTGGTGATTATCCGTTTGATTTTAAAGACGAGGAATAACAATATTTTTTGAAAAAATTATCATTGATTTAACTTTAAAAAGTATACATTTGCAAACTCATTTTTCGGGGTCGACTGGTTTTGACAGCAAGTCGAATTGGAAAGTAAGCACGTCGAGCATTAAGACCTTGCTCGTAAATATAAGATCTTACACTTTTACACGGCGAAAATAACTACGCTTTAGCTGCATAATCCGAATTATAGTAAGATTAGCCACGTCCCTATAAGATAGGGAAGCTGGATTCTCCTTGAAAGCCTTGGTTTGTGGCGTTCAGTACAGGGGAACCGTAAAAATAAACCTAGATTTCCATGAGCTTCGGGTGGATTTCGAAATTAAGAAGATAAGTGTTGAGTGGCTGTTCCTGGCCTGGCTTAACATCGAAAATCCAATCAGGGAATAAACGTGTAGAAAGCTCTTTAGTTGCTTGTTTGGACCCGGGTTCGATTCCCGGCGACTCCACAAAAAAAAAGCCTGTGAACTTATTTGGTTACAGGCTTTTTTTATGAAACTAGCATAAAAACAGGTAATTCCACAAAAATGAAAGGTGTAAATGATTTTTTTAAAGAATATAATTTTAGTTAATCTACTTCTTAATTTCTAAAGAACAGTAAACCATATTAGTTTACAATTGGTTAATTCTTAATTTTTTTAATTGTTTTCTTTCAATTAAATTTTTTTTAAATCTTAATAAATCAAAAAAAACAATTAGAGCTAAAGCCCAAAATTTGTTCATTTAGTTTTAGTGTAATCAGGGATATATCCCTTTTTACTGACGAGCTTGGCAAAACAAAGCCAAAATATTTTGAACTAATAGAGATAAGTAAGATTGAAAAAATATCTTCCTATTTAATTATAATTTTTTCTATTTGCCTGTAATATTACATCATCGTATTGATACGAATACTTGCCTTAATAAGTGCTAATGCAGAAATTTTTGAAATATGAATATCTTTAGGCTGATGATGGGAGTTTTGACTTACTAATCTTACGAATTCCTGACCTTGTTCTGATTTCTGAACATATTTTACTGTAATATATTCTTCCCAGTCATTTAATCTGACACTTAGCAGATACATTTCTCCATAAAAAATATTCTCAAATTCGGTTTCCTTATATAATATTATATCTCCGGATTTAAGCAGCGGATACATACTGTCTCCGGTTACAGAAATAGCTCCGTCGCATTTTGGCAGGTTTGGAATCTTGATAGTGTCGAGAATTCTTTGTGGTTTTCCACTATTAAATAATTCCCTCAGGCCAGCAACGGCTTCAAGATCATATAATGGTATTTCCTGACTTGAATGTAAGGAATCTGCTGTTTTTCGATCACTATTCATTATTACGATATCTGTATTATTTTCTTTAAGCATTGGTCCGTTTCCGGTGAGTAACCACTCTGAATTTACTTCAGGATAATAATGTAATATTTTACATGCCTTATCAGTTCCCATGTTGCTACTGTTATCTAAAAACTTATTAGAGAATCCCAAATCATTACAAAACTTATACTTCGTAATCCCTTTATAATCAAGGTACTCTTTCATTCTTTCTGTTGACCCCATAAAATGATGTAATTTTTTACGTTAATTATTTGTTTTAATGTATTATTTTACATTATATTTGCAAAGTAAAGAAATAAAAATACGAAAAGAAAATTTTTTCAGCACAAAATTAACTATCAGTAAAAAGCATTGAAATAAAATATAGAAAGTACTTAATCTTAATTAAATAAAAATGGAAAATGACCAAATTGAAAAGAAAATCCGGGAACTGGAAAATTGGCTGATTGAGAATTCAAATAGTGCCGAAAGAAATTTAATAGAATCTGATATAAAAAAATTACGAACCATTTTAGAAAAAAATCATGAATAAAAAACAAATCGAACAACGCATTGCCTTGCTGTATCTCGTTCTTCAGTTCTGTTCTGAAAGAACAAAAACATTTACAGCAGGAGAGAGAATCTGTATTAACCAGGAACGTTTTCAGTGGATGCATATTCTGGAAGATGAAACGGCAATTCCCAGAAAGGTTTCATCTGCTATAGAAAAAAAGATAATAGATGTTTCAAAATTGGCTCTTCTGCAGGATTTTAAGCCTTATTATGGAGATCCATTTAAAGAAGAGATTAAAGTTGCATAACCTATAAATTAAAACCAAAATATATGAACACATTAACTGTAAACACACAAAAAAAAACTATTGATTTATCTCAATTTTCTGCGCAACAATTAAAAGAAGCTCTAACGAGAATAGAAAACAAAAAAAACGAAGAAAGAGATGCTTATAAAAAACTGGTAGCAGAAACAATTCCGAAGGCACTTTTGAAACTGCAAAAAACATCTGAGATGATTGGCAGGGTGAAAACCGAAACGTTCCAGCTTTTTGAAACTATTCTTGATTTAAAAAATCAGGTTTATGGGTTTAAAGAGAAACAAATGTCACATACTTTTTCTAATGACAAGGAAGAAATTACCATTGGATACCGCATTAATGAAGGCTGGGATGATACGGTAACTATTGGAATTGAAAAGGTTCAGAATTATATTTCATCCCTTTCTACTAGTAAAGAAACGGCTTCACTGGTTAAAATTGTTTTTAATCTCCTTAAAAAAGATGCAAAAGGAAATTTAAAAGGTTCGAGAGTCCTGGAACTGCAGAAACTTACCAAAGAATTTAATAATGAAGAGTTCACTGATGGGGTCGAAATTATTGCATCGTCTTTTAAACCTGTGCGTTCAAGCTGGTTTATAGAGGCAAGTCTGATTAACGAAAACGGCACCAGAACAAATATTCCGTTGTCTATGTCATCCGTAGAGTTTTTACACGGCTATGCTTTTAATTTTTTTAATCAACAAAAAGAACATACCAATGCAGCCTAATAATGATATTTACACATCGTTGATTTTAGCTATTTTATTAATTATTACCAATTTAAAACCGATACTTGAATTTCGGGAATGGCTATATTTTAGAATAAAAACAACCTTTAAACAATACCAAAATGAGCGTAAAAATAACGCCAATTACTGACCATGAAAGTTATGAGGTAAATAATCATATGATTTTTAAAGATGCACTTGGAAATTGGAATTGTAAAAACGATCTGTCAGATAAGGAGCGTTATGCTTTTAATCAATATGAAAATATAGTGATTAAAAACCCACGATTTAAAAAGCATACCAAAGCTACTTACAAGGGCTAAATTTTAACTTTTCTCTTCCAGTTATAATTCAGTTTCATTATAGGGGAAACAGGAACTGTAAAGGCAGTTTGCTCACAAATAGCAAGTGACAAAAATGCTCTTTGTGCATTGATCCCAAGCTTAGAATTGGGACTGCATTCCAATGCTTCATTTTTTATTAATCCAATAACTTAATTATTACGAATCCTTCGTTTAATACTTCTTTCTTCTTTTAAAACTCTTCTTCAATTTTCTATCACTCCCTAATACCATATCCTCATGCCTATATCTGCAAACAGAAGTCTCGGAATTCAAAAAAACAAGCTGTTACGTTACAAACTTGTCAGAGAATTATATCAAAAGCACAAAACAGACGATATCCCAACAACGGTAGTCTGGCGCAAATATATTTATCCGGTTTATCCAATTTCACGAACTACTTTGTATGAAGTTCTTTGCACGCCCATCACTTCAGAATTAAAAAGAATCGAGGAACTGCTGACCAATCAGAAAAGTTCTTAATGGATGTAAAAAAATGTTTAATCAATATAAAAAAGGGGATGATTTTAGAATCGTCCCCTTTTTTTGTTTTTAATATGAAATGTTGATAAATGTAGAAATCATTATAGAACTGTAATTATGCCACATAAGTTATTACATAGCTAAACCAATTAGTGCTATCTATTTTTACATATGCTTTTCCCTGTGAAGGACAATTCACTACAAATCCGTTAAATGCAGATGGATAAGTTGCATTAAGTGCAGCTTGCGTAAACGGAGTAGAGGAAGTGTTGATTAGACTAATGTTAATATTATTGCCCTGAGTAATGGCATCTGTGTAAAAATTTTTATTACTTCGCCCATTAATGGATGAATATAGAAAATCCCCACCATATCGTGGAGCTGTACCATAGAAATTAGGTGAATCTACAGGAGCATACCCTCCTATATCTTCTAAAGTGGCTAAAGTATAATTGTATCCAATTGTTTTATTAGGTAAATTAAAATTACCTAAACCCCTAAAATTAAAAATACTTTGTAAACTTCCACTAACTCCATCATAATGTCTAATGTCTTCATCATAGACATATTCGGGATATAAATTACCTGTATAAATATCCATCCCAGAAGTATTGAATCTAGTAGTTCTGTCCGAATCAGTATTAACTAAATCAAAATAAGTATTAATGGCTGTATTGTTGTTATCTAAAGCTTTTTGTAAAGTGATATCATCAGTAATTGCTAATTTATAAGTTCCACTTGGTTTAGACGGTATGGAAAATAATGCATTATTACCATTCTCTACTTTTTGTATAGTTCCATTTTGATTGATTGTAACCTGATTAGTAGAATTGTTAGTTAAATTAATACTACCTGAGTTAATGGATGTTGTTCCGATAGGGCTACTTACGTCCATCTTAATGCTTGCATCTGCTGACCCCAATATTATAGATGTGGAACTATAATTACCGTTATTTAATACACTATTTAAATCTTGTGAACCTCCACCTATAATATCGCTAAATTCTAATTCACCGTTTTCGTTTGTGATTAAGGTTTTGTTTGGCTGATTTTTTTCTAAATCAGCGACTTTTATTCTGTTATTGTTTATGCTCATTTTTATTTTTTTAAATTTTATTGGTGTTTTTATTATTACTGTTTTTTAAGGTAGATAGGAATAACTAATTTTTTCATATGATTTTTGCAATTATCCATACAATAAAAAGACGTAATTTATTATTACCATTATTAAGGTATATAATTAACAATTGCGCTTCTATTAGTTATTGCAAAAGACACGTCTCGGTCTAAATTACCAGAGTTGCTTGTTAAAGCACCAACAGCCACATTTAAAGTAAAACCAACTTTAGAACCAGAAAACACATAATTAGAATTATTAGCATTTCCACCGCCTCTTAATAAAGAGAGTTGTGGTAAATTAACCAACTCTAATTTTGGACAAACGTCAATACCTGAATATGACCAACTGCAACTTGTAACTTTTGGACAATCTATTTTTTTTAATTCAGGATTTAGACGAAAAGATCCATAACTACCTGTAAAACTTAGCATATTAGGGAAAATAAGTGCACTAACTTTCGTATTGGTAATACTTTCATCGCCGCAAAACAAAGCATTATCTGTTTTTATCAGCGTTAGGGACACACAACTTCTAAAAGCCCGTCTATCTATACCAGTAACTAAATTAGCTTCATCTATATAGTATGTGATATTAGAGTCGTTAACAAAGCATGAACTTTTAATGATATAATCTCCAATTACAGCAAACTGAATATCGTTGCCTATAATACTAAACGACTTAATTCTCGATACTGAAATCCCCAACTTTGTAGCAACCAATGCAGGTGTATTAAGCGTTGCGGAAACACCTCCAATAAAAGTATTGGGTTTTATTTTATTCCTACCAAAAATTGTTTTTCTAATTCTCATAATCCGTAAATAGAAATTTTATTATTATCAGATGCACGTTGTAAACATGTAAAAATGCTATTTGCTGGTATTGCACTTCCTGTATATGTTCCATGCCATACTTTTGGAGCTGTAATAGCTGTATTTACTGTAAAGGTTGGATCAACTATGCCTTCGAACGTAAAGCCGGTTCTTAAGCCACTTGCCGGAACAGTTATAGTAACATTAGCTTTGAAAATAACTAGTTTACCATGCCAGGAATCTTGCACTAAACCACTTGTAGCCAACTCAATTTGATTATCAACGTCCTGTTTTGATGCAAGATTAGTGGTTAGGTTGCTTAGTTGTGTTATCTCGGTGGCATTAATTAATCTTTCACCGGTTGCTTTATCAACTTTATTTGTCTGTAGAACTTTCCCCATTTCAGCGGTCAATACCTTTGTAGCTCCACCGGTAGTTAAATCATTTACTAAGATAATATTGAGTGAGTTTTGAACTGTTTCGATAGCATCTCCTAATTTTTGAATAGTATTTAGATTGATATTATCAGAAACAAGTAATTCATTTATAGTATCAATTAAATCTTTTAGCACTTTACCCTGCCTGGCATCCAAAGCTTTTCCTTCAAGAGTATAATCAAGCGCATTGTAACTGTCGATTTTGATTTCGTTAATGTCTTTAAATTCCAATTCTCCAATGGTATTGGTAGAGAGTATTTTATCTGGCTGATTTTTTTCTAAATCAGCTACTTTTATTCGGTTGTGATCTGTGCTCATTTTTGTGTTTTAATTTGTAGTGTGTCTTTAAGACTTCTTAAAAGAGCCACCAAAAGGATAAGTCTCGCCTAAATTTCTTTGTTGTGCTTCAAATTCATTAAATGGTATAAATTTGAAATGACGTACTTTCATTTCTACTGTTTCAAAGTTCGCTTTCATACCACCGTCCAAATCAATTGTTCCTCCACCCCAGCATTTTAATGGATTCGCTAGCCATGGTTTGCCGGCTAAAGGTGAACTGGGAAACCAAATTCCAAAAGTAAAATATCCTGAAATATCCGGTATATTGATACTTTTTAAAGTATTTGTATTGGTTTGTTTCAGAACATCATCAATATAAAATTCAACTCTGTCCGGATACCAGTCGTATCTTAATTTGTGATAATTACCATCAGCAATCGAATAACCAATTGGTGTTAAATTATCCCTGTATTCCTCCCAATAAGCCGGATCGGATGCTGATACATCCCAATTTTGTAATTCACCTCTCCATGTATTTGCCTTAAAGTTTGACAAACTTGGTTCGTAGAGCAAACCACCATCGATATGTGACGGAAACTCAATGTCAATTTCGTGATTCCTTGTTAAATAGTAGCCGTCTTCATCACTGCCTTGCTGATGCAATCCTTCATTTATAAATTCATTATATCTAGGGTCTGAAGGATATATTTCGTTATAAAAAAAGTTCCAAAGCGCATAAGCACAGCCTAATTGATTGGGTATTAATGCATCAATCTCGTAAGAACCATAACCAGTTCTTTTATTGTAAACAACACAGCCACCAACACGGTTTTTCCAAGGCTGACTATATAAAGGATCAGATTGATTAGTATGATATTTAGGATTACCTTCTCTATCTACACCAATTACATCACCATTATACAAATCGCCATTTCCCCTGATTATTAATTCTCCATCCCGGATAAATACATTTTCCGGCGATACTCCTCCGTTTGCACCACCCCAAGCTTTGTTAAGCGTATAAAAATTATTTGATAATGTTGATTTATCACTAAAATCATCAAAATAAACTTCAGTTTGGGTGGTAACTGGTGATAATGTTATGGGAAATTTATAAGATTCATATTGGCCAAAATATCTAATAAATAATTCGTAATCGCCGTAACTTACAGTCGGAGGAATTGTGAGACCTATTTTTTCATTAGATATTGCAGACATCCAGGCTTCTGGAATTATAATTTCTTCACTTGATAATTTATTGGATAAAACTACTACTGGATTTTTTCTTCCAAGTAGTTTTTGAATTTGAATCGCTGATAAAGCAGTATTTGAAAAATAAAAATATCTATAACCACTATTAACAACAGAATAACTAAACGGATCATTATAACTAATAGCTTGTGGCATTTCAATTGCGCCGGATGGAGCAGGATATGACCATTCGCCTGAATTAATTCTAATTGTTGCAACATTTCCCTGATCGGCGGCAACCATAAATTCTACATCACCACTTATTGCAGTAGTGGGTGTTCCAAGTAAGACATTGTTTTTGTAATATGTGGCGCTTCCGGCATTCGAATCATAAACACAACCAATAACATCACCGGCTTTAAATGTTCTGGCACCGCCACCCCAAGTTGTCCCTCCGCCAGTTTGTTTATTGAAATATCTTGAATTTGAACTAATTGACCAACCGGCAATTCCGACACCCGATGTTTGTGGAATAGAAAAATCTCCTAGACCCACCCAAATTACACCAGTTGAAATTGTGCCAATTAAAACTTCAAAATAGTATTTTCCTGTATTAGGGCTAATTAGATTATTGCTTCTGGCAGTACCAGCTGAAGTAGATAATGATGTAATAGTGCGGTTACTGTTGCTAAGTGTATATTTTGCAGAGGTTCGTGTTACAGATAATGACTGAACCAAAGGGGTTGTTGAGTTATATTTAAAGCTGGCACCAACTCTAATTGGTATATTGACTAATGGAGGTTGCGTCGGATATATTGATGTGAAAGCAGGTATGGTTGAGTTAACATAAAAACTAGTTACTGTATTTATTCTGGTAATTAATAATGAAGACCATCCTTGTAATATTAATCCTTGATTTGAACTAGTGATTTTAGCAAAGCCACCATTCCAAATAATTTGTTTCAAGCTCCCACTAAAGTCAATAACAAGTTCAAGACCATTATTTCTGTCTCCATAAGAAAAGACTGGTAATAAGTCACTTCCGGAGGGCAAGGTATTTACATAAATTGATCCGGCTATGTTGTAATTTTTATTACCATCAGTCCCAAAAATACCTCTTGCATCTATATCAGGAGGTAATTGAAAGTAATCTGACGTAGTTGTAATTCCCATGCATTTTATTCCCCCCTTTAATTCACCAAGGTATGGGTTTCCACTAAATGTACCTTTTGCAAAATTCTCGAATAGGTCCTGACCATTTTTTTCCAATTCAAAATAACCACCTGTTTTAGGAGAAATTAATTGGTAGTCTTTTAAATTACTACCGTAAATATTGAGTGAATTTTCACGGTTCAGACCATATCCATCTAAATGAGTTACATAAAAATCTTCGTCAAATGAAATCGGTACATCGGTATAGGTCAATCTCCAAAAGCCGTTGTTGCCAACAAATTTAAATTTTTCAGTGTTCCATGAACCATTTACGCCAACATATCTTTTTTCAATATTTGCGTACTCATTATTAACTCCAATATATCCATTATTGCTTTTCATACTTTATATATTATAATTAAATATTTGGAATATATATAATCCATTCCTGCCCATCATGGGGAACACCAGTAGGTGCTGATGTCGACACAATATTTTTATAAGCTGCAGCATTAGCTAAAACAAATGCTGTTGTTGCTACTTGCGTCGTATTAGTACCTAATTCTGCAGTTGGGGCCAATGGCACTCCGGAAAAATTTGGACTTTCTAAATCTGCTTTTAAGTTATAATCACGAAATTCCAATTGTCCATCTTCATTGGTGACTAAGGTCTTATTTGACTGATTTTTTTCTAAATCAGCGACTTTTATTCTGTTGTGATCTATGCTCATTTTTGTGCTTTTTTTAGTGATTTATATTTTAATTCAGTTTAAGTTTTTTTTGAATTAAGGAATCCAAATTCGGCATTAACAGACTAATAAAAAAAACGTTTAATACCAATTTGGCAGTTTTTTTTATTAAGTTTCTAAAAATTTATAATGCTGATTTGAGGCAAATACCTTGAAAGCCATTAAGCAAAGAAACTCTTCCTGATTAAAGTTTTAATTTAAAAGGTACATTCCAGGTATATTTGACCTCCCGTTATAGCCAAAGTGGGCCTGCTGTTTGTAGATGGTGTTGAATTGTCTTTATCGCCATTAGATATCAGGAAAAAATTATATACCTGCTCTGAAAGCAATATATTGAGTTGAGCTTCAGTTAAAGCTATTTCGTAATAGGCAGTTGAATTTGTCTTTACTTCTACTTTATTTACAAAGGAATTGCTGCTGAAGTCATCCCAGTCCGAAAGCTGAAATGCCTGACTTATCGGAATTTTTGTATTTGCTGCATATAAATTAAAAGTTAAAGCCCTGCCAACAGTATTGGTGCTGAATTTAAATTTTAATTTGGCTGATTTGGGCTTGATTGTCACTGATGATGTGTCTACAGCACCTCTGTATCGGTTAATGTGATATGTAGAGCCGTTTTTTGCTGATCCTAATACGGTGTTAGCAGTATACTGAAAATCAGCTGAAGCCGCATTTCTGCATACATCCCACGATGAAGCCTGGTTTTCAAAAATTACGGATTTGTTTGCCGGCAGAGTAATAGGAGCTGGGCTAAACACACATGTTCCGGAACTATTTGCAAATGTTTGCGCATTTGCCGCCAGCCACGCAAGAGCCTTATTATTAGCATCAGCGACACTAATATCCGAAGTAAACTGATTGGGATAAGCAGTAACTTTTACGCTGGTTCCTTTATAATTAATAGAACAGTTGTTGCGGGTAGCATATACCGATTTTTCTGTATTGTAGTATCTTGCACCCGGAGCGCAGTTTACAGTATCTAAAACTGGCGCAATATAATCCGGATCTGTGATTACATTTGGCTTTGTTATTCCGGTAGGACTGTTATTATCTTTATAGTATAATTCCAATGTTTCAAAAGATTTATATCCTGAATTTGCCATATTGTTTTTTATTAATAAGTGATTACGATTTGTCCGGTTTGGTTTTTACTATAAGTAATGTATCCGATGTTGGTAACAGCTTCTATATTATTAGCCAAGTTTTGACCTGCAATAGGTATATTTTTAGAGAATGTAAGCTGTTGCACTAATTGGCCTGCTCCGTCATTTACGATATTATATCCGTCCCTGATCATTTTTCCACCTAGATAAGTGCTTATTTCTATCTCAATATTTCCGGTTCCTTTAGAGGAGTACCAGGAACCGGCCATACGTATCTGTACCGTATTCAGACTTGAAAAATCTTTAATAATATTGCTGAAATTGACCAGACAGGCTTCTATCCCGTTTGCTTGTGTATTATCACCTGCCCACATGATATAACAATTTTCAGGTATTGCACCCGCAGGGACTTCATTGCCCATTTGGTGTCCCCATCCCATCCATTTTTTATCCAGTGATGGAATTCCGGTATTTACAATTCCCGTATAGGTATCCAAATCACTTCCGGCTCCCAAGGCCCATTTGTATCTGACCACCATATAGTCAAAAGGGGATAAGGTGGTGTCAGGCTCAAGCAGGCACGAAGGGTTTATCCCTCTCCAGGCAGTAATCCTGCAGGTTCCTGCATTATTTGCATATGCCTGTACATTTGCTGCTAGCCAGGCATCGGCTTTTGCATTTGCATCTTCGACACTTACATTCGATACAAACTGATTTGCAGGTGCGGTAAGTGTAACGGAAGTTCCAATAACTCCGGCAGCACAATCGTTTTTTGCTGCAGTCAATGACTTTGCTATGTTATAATATTCCATACTTAATTTATAAATGATTATGATTTGCCGCATTTATTCAACTGAGTTTCTTAAGAAAACAGATCTGAATATTGGGCTAAAATCCGATGCGTTTTTATTCCGGATTTTTTTAATTTATCCTTTAGCCAGGATATGTAGTATTTATTTTCTGGCTGTAAAGCCATATTTTATAAGAAACAGGGCGAGTTCATTACTGACAGCTCCCACGAAAACAGCAAAACCTATATTTGGTTCTGTTTTGAGTACCTCATTTGTTAACCTGAAAAGAATAAAAGTGATAAAATAACTCAGAACTAAAAGAGTAAAATTATCCCTGATTAAAGAAAGCCAGGACCAGGGATAAGGAGTGTAGAGATTGTTTTTATAGCTGAATTTTGCACGAATGTCAATTGCTGTAAAAGCCCCGATAAAAGCTAAAAGGAACCACGCCAAACAGGCTAATGTATCTGTGGTTCCTGATAACGGTTCAGTAACGGTCAAGTTTATTTTTCTTGTTGTTTTACAATTTCCCCTGTTTCAATATTGATTCTGATATCGCCATATTCTTCTTTTATGGCTTTTTCCATTTCATTAAAGTTTTGCTGCTGAACCGCAATCTGGATCAAAATATCTGCTTTTTGAAATTCATATTGTATCGATAATTCTCCCAGGGATAATCTGGCTTTATCCATGAATTTATTAAAGTATTTTAATTTCTTTA
>CBFGNY010000055.1:0-22713 GCA_965650235.1 uncultured Flavobacterium sp.
AATAAATGATATAAAGTGAGCACAATTCCATGGCAAGACAGACCCCAGGGTAATAATGATATAATGTGGAGATATTCTGAAAATCCAATTATAGAGAGATATGCTATCCCAACATCAAACAGTATTTTTAACAGTGCCGTTGTTCCTTTTGGCGATGGTTTCGCAGGCGTTTTCAGATGCGATAACAAAGCCGTTCAGATGGATATTTTTGCCGGTTTTAGTCAAAACGGAATCGATTGGGACATTAATCACGAACCCATTGTAATGCAGGCAGGAAATACCGAAATGATCGAGTCCGCTTATAAATACGATCCGCGTGTTGTTTTTATCGAAGACCGTTACTGGATTACATGGTGTAACGGTTACAACGGACCAACAATTGGTATTGGTTATACTTTTGATTTCAAGGAATTTTTCCAATGCGAAAATGCCTATTTACCCTTCAACAGAAACGGGGTATTGTTTCCACAGAAAATAAACGGAAAATACGCCATGCTCAGCCGTCCAAGTGATAATGGACATACGCCTTTTGGAGATATCTGGATCAGTTATAGCCCGGATATGAAATATTGGGGAGAACACAGACTGGTAATGAAACCAAGTCAGTTTGAGAAAAGCGCCTGGCAGTGTACAAAAATCGGTGCAGGGCCAATACCAATTCTTACTAACGAAGGCTGGCTAATGATTTACCACGGAGTTATCAATACCTGCAACGGTTTTCGTTATGCAATGGGATCTGCAATTTTAGATGTTGACTCACCAGACAAAGTAAAATACAGAACACAGCCTTATTTGTTGGGACCAGCAGAAATTTATGAAATGGTTGGAGATGTGCCAAATGTTGTTTTTCCATGTGCCGCTTTACATAGTATAGAAGAAGATAAATTAGCCGTATATTACGGTGCGGCAGATACAGTTGTCGCAATTGCATTTGGAAAATTAAGTGAAGTAATTCAGTTTACAAAAGAAAACAGTTTATAGAAAAAATATGCGTTTAAAATTTAAATGGTTAACCGTTATTTTAGGTTTTATTTCGATCAGTGGATATTCACAATCGAAAAAAACAATTATACCTAAAACCTACGTGGCCGCTAAAACTTCAAATCTGATTGTAATTGATGGAGATGAATCTGACACTTCATGGAATAAAGTAAATTGGACTGATCTTTTTGAAGATATAGAAAACAATATAAAACCAAAATATGCAACAAAAGTTAAAATGCTCTGGGATGAAACCAATTTTTATATTTTAGCAAAAATTGATGAACCGCATGTTTGGGCAAATTTAAAACAACGTGATACCATTATTTTTTACAACAACGATTTTGAAGTTTTCATTGATCCTGATAGCGACACTTTTAACTATTATGAATTAGAAATTAATGCTTTAAATACAGCCTGGGATCTTTTTATATCAAAACCATATAGAGAAAATAATGTTGTTTTAAACGACTGGAATATTTCAGGGCTTAAATCAGCGGTAAAAATCAACGGAACGATTAATAATCCAAACGATCTTGATGAAGGATGGATTTTAGAAATGGCAATTCCCTGGGCATCTTATAAAACGTCTTATTTTGACAAAAATGTTCCTGCAGATAAATTCTGGCGTGTCAATTTCTCCAGAGTAAATTGGCAGCATACGGTAAACAATAATAGTTACGAACGTAAAAAAGGTGCAGATGAAAAATTCCTGCCGGAGTATAATTGGGTTTGGTCGCCAATGGGAGTCATCAATATGCATGAACCGGAAAAATGGGGATATGTTTATTTTTCTTCCAAAGAAGGAAAAGACAATTTTGCAATTCCACAAGACGAAAAAGTAAAATGGGAACTTTATAATTTGTACAGAACTCAAAAACAATATTATCAAAAACATAAAATCTGGGCAAAATCAATGACTGATCTTACAAAAGCAACTATCACCGTTGATAATAAAATTTTAAAACCAATAGTAGAAATTCATGCCTCAGGATATAACATTTCAGTAAAAAGCCCATTTTCTAATCAAACATTCATCATTCGGGAAGACGGTAAAATAATAATAAAATAAACCACTATGAAACTACCAAAACTATTATTTTTTTTACTGGCACTTAGTATTTTTTCCTGTGCCAAAAAAGAAGAACAAACCACTTTTAAATTTGGA
Organism: uncultured Flavobacterium sp.; assembly: GCA_965650235.1. GTDB lineage: Bacteria > Bacteroidota > Bacteroidia > Flavobacteriales > Flavobacteriaceae > Flavobacterium. The sequence continues at coordinate 2,150 of CBFGNY010000055.1, forward strand.
GTCTGGACTACGGCAGATGCTAAAAAATCTGACGCCGATTACACCAAAGAATTCAAAAAATACAAAGATGGCGGAATTGACGAAGTACTAATTAATACCGGAACAGATCCAAAACTCTTAAAAAGAATAGTGCCACTTGCTACAAAAGAAGGCCTAAAAGTGCACGCCTGGATTATGGCGATGAACAGACCCGGAGACTCAGTTGCATTACAGCATCCGGATTGGTATCAGGTTAGCAAAGAAGGAAAATCCTGTTTTGATAATCGTCCCTATGTAGATTATTATCAATGGTTATGTCCAACTAGAAAAGAATCAAGAGAACATGTTTTGCATTTGGTTGAAGAACTAGCGAAAGTAGAAGGCATTGAAAGCGTTCACTTAGATTACATTCGTTTTCCGGACATCTTTTTACCAATCAGTTTATTGCCAAAATACAATCTGGTTCAGGATGTAGAATTGCCTCAGTTTGATTTCTGTTATTGTGACGAATGTATCAAAGCATTCGAAAAAATTCATCATAAAAATCCAAAAGAGAGTCACAATACTTCAATCGATATGGAGTGGAAAAACTTCAGATTAAACGCAATAAAAGCAGTTGTTGATGATGCCTATAAAATTGTACACAAACACAACAAACAATTAACGGCAGCTGTATTTCCTTATCCGGAAATGGCAGACCACATGGTGCGCCAGCGTTGGGATAAATGGAATGTTGACGAAGTATATCCGATGATTTACCATAGTTTTTATGATGAAGAGATCGACTGGGTGGGTTATGCAACAAAACAAGGTGTTGCTGATTTGGAAGATAAGAAAACAAAAATCAACACAGGAGTTTATATTCCGGGATTAAAAAATGATAAAGAATTGAAAGAAGCTATTTTGTTAGCAAAAGAAAACGGAGCTGTTGGCGTTACTTTCTTTGACGGAAATGCATTGTCTGAAAGTAATTTAAAAACGATCAAGGAAACAAAAGCAAGTTTAAAATAATATTCTCCCGATTTATTTAAAAATAAGCAAAATGTCAAACAGAAGAAATTTTATAAAAAAAGCAGCTTTAGGTTCTTTAGCCGTAAGTTCTGTTGTGGGTTTTAGCGGATTTACCAGAAATTCCGAAGATGAAAAAGTTTTTGCAGCCGATGACTTAGAAAAAAAGCAAAAAAAACCTGTAATTATTTCGACATGGAATCATGGGCTACCCGCCAATGAAGAAAGCTGGAAACAGTTAAAAGCCGGAAAATCGGCCTTAGATGCTATTGAATCCGGAATGAAAATTCCCGAAGCAGATCCCAATGTGCGCAGTGTTGGTTATGGAGGATATCCGGATCGTGAAGGCAAAGTTACCCTTGACGCCTGTATCATGGATCATAACAGTAATTGTGGTTCAGTTAGTTTTCTGCAGGGAATTAAACACCCAATTTCAGTAGCAAAAAGAGTACTACAAAATACGCCACACGTTATGCTATCGGGTCAGGGCGCATTGCAGTTTGCATTATCTGAGGGTTTTAAAGAAGAAAATTTATTGACCCCGGAATCTGAAAAGGACTGGAAAAAATGGCTGGAAGATTCAAAATATAAACCCGTGATTAATATCGAAAATCACGATACTATAAGCATGCTAATGTTAGACCAGGATGGCAATCTTGCCGGAGGCTGTACAACAAGCGGGGCCGCCTGGAAAATGCACGGACGCGTTGGTGACTCCCCAATAATTGGCGCAGGTCTTTTTCTGGATAATGAAGTGGGCGCTGCTGCAGCAACCGGTTTGGGTGAGGCTGTTATCAGAACTGCAGGAAGCGCGATGGTAGTCGAATTAATGCGTCAGGGAAAATCGCCTTTTGATGCTTGTAAAGAAATTACAGAACGCATTTACAACAAGCACAAAAACCACAAAGACATGGAATATCTGCAGGTTGGTTTTATTGCTTTAAATAAAAACGGAGAACATGCCGGTTACAGTTTACGATCTGGTTTTAATTACGCCGTTTCTGATGATGAAAAAGGGCATAGAATGGAAGATGCTAAATTTAAAATGTCCTGGGATAAATAATTATCACGTTTTGATGATGGATTTAAATCCATTCCTGTAATATATTTCAAGTCTAAGGCTCTTGCATAAAGAGTTCCGGAGGAACGGATCATTTTGTAGCAACGGATTTTAATCCGTTGAAAAGAATTAAGATCATAATTTTACACGCATTTTTTTCATTTCGACGGAGAACAACACACACGACAAACGACAAAGATTGACCTCAATTTCTGTCATTTCGACGTAAGGAGAAATCACATAAAGTTAAGACGCAAAGTACGTTGCTCTCTGGATGTGATTTCTCCTCCGTCGAAATGACAAACAAAGACTAAAAACACCTCTCTCGGGTTTTAACAACAAACCACAAAGAGAAAAATAATAATAATGAAAAAAACACTCTCCATAATAACCCTAATTATTTCAATCCTATCTGTACAGGCGCAGGATAAAGTTCCGTATTGGCAGAATGAAAAAATCAATGAAGAGAATAGGGAACCCATGCACGCCGCCTATTATGTTTTTGAAAATGAAATAGTAGCTGCTAAAAACGAATGGAGAGAATCTAAAAATTACCTGGACATTAACGGAGCCTGGAAATTTAAATATGTTGAAAATCCGTCATCGCTTCCTAAAGATTTTGAGAAAACTAATTTTAATGATAAAGAATGGGATAATTTTAAAATTCCGGCAACTTGGGATGTAAACGGTTATGGATATCCTATTTATACCAATACAACTTATGATTTTGCAAAATATATCAAAATCAATCCTCCTTTTGTTCCCACAGATTACAATCCAACAGGAGTTTACAGACGCGAAATAACAATTGATAAATCCTGGGAAGGAAAAGATATTTTTCTTCATATTGGTGCAGCAAAGTCAAATCTAACGGTTTGGGTAAATGGTGTTTATGTGGGTTATGGAGAAGATGGAAAATTGCCGTCAGAATTCAGCTTAAATAAATATGTAAAACCCGGAAAAAATACAATTGTTCTTCAGGTTATGAAATGGAATGACGGTTCGTATTTAGAATGTCAGGATTTTTGGAGAATGAGCGGAATCACCAGAGATTCTTATTTGGTTGCGAGAAATAAAGCGCATCTAAACGATTTCGAAATCATTCCGGATTTAGATGCGAATTACGTAAACGGAAGTTTGAAAATCTCCACAGAATTTGCAGGCATTACTCCAAAAGATAAGTATACTTTAGAAGTTCAGTTAAAAGACGGGGACAATATTGTTACTTCAAAAAATATTTCCGCTTTAAGCGAAAAACAAACTTTTGAATTTGCTGTAAATAATCCGAAGAAATGGAGTGCAGAAATTCCGAATTTATATCTGGTAACTTTTATTTTAAAAGATAAAAAAGGAAATGTTGTGGAAGTTATCAATCACAATGTTGGTTTTAGAAAAGTAGCGATTAAAGGCGGACAGCTTTTAGTGAACGGAAAAGCGATTTACATAAAAGGAGTAAACCGTCATGAAACAGATCCGGCTACGGGACAAACCATTTCAAGGGAAAGAATGGAAGAAGATATTAAATTGATGAAAGAATTTAATATCAATGCAGTGAGAATGTCGCATTATCCAAATGACGAATATTTTTACGAATTATGCGATAAGTACGGCATTTATGTTGTCGATGAAGCTAATATTGAATCGCACGGAATGGGTTATGATATTACCAAAACATTGGGTAACAAACCAGACTGGGAGTTAGCACACATTCAGCGTATGCAGCGTATGGTTGAGAGAGATAAAAATTATACTTCGGTAATTATTTGGAGCATGGGAAATGAAGCAGGGAACGGCTATAATTTTTACAGAGGTTATTTATGGATAAAAAACCGTGATAAATCAAGACCAATTCAGTACGAAAGAGCTACTGCGGGCGCCTGGGACGGAAAAGATTTAAAATACGAATGGAACTCAGATATTATTGACCCAATGTACAGTTCTCCAAATAAAATGGAAGAATATATTTTGGCAAATCCAAATCCGTCAAGACCTTACATTCAGTGCGAGTATGCGCACGCAATGGGGAATTCGATGGGAAATTTTAAAGATTACTGGGATGTAATTCGTAAATATCCAAACTTTCAGGGAGGGTTTATTTGGGATATGATCGATCAATCTGTTTATAAAACACAACCAGATGGAACTGTGGTTTTTGCATACGGTGGTGATTTTGGACCGAAAGATGTGCCAAGTGATAATAATTTCCTTAACAATGGTGTTTTTAGCCCGGACAGAAAACCAAATCCGCATGCTTTTGAAATGCGAAACGTATATCAAAACATTTTAACTTCTTGGGAAAATCAGGAAAGAGCAACGATAAAAGTTTATAATGAATTTTCGTTTAAAGATTTAACTAATGTCAGTTTACGATGGACATTGATTTTAGACGGGAAAGAAGATGCAAAAGGAAGTATCGAAAATTTAGATATAAACGCAAATCAATCTAAAACATATACACTCCCCGTAAATTTAGATGGAAAAAAATTTCAGGAAGCTTTCATAAACATAAGTTATCAGTTAAAAGAAGGAGAACCATTTTTACCAAAAGGTTTCGAAATTGCAAAAGAACAATTGGCCTATAAAGGAACTTGGAAAAACGATATTAAAATTGAAGGTGCTTCAAAAATCACGGTTGAGAAAAAAGCGAATTCGACTATTTTCAAAAGCGATAAAGCCGAAATTACTTTCGATAAAAAAACAGGATTCATTAGTGGCTATTCTTTCAATAATCTTCCCATTATAAAAGACGGTTATCAATTGCGCCCTAATTTATGGAGAGCGCCAAATGACAATGATTTTGGAGCTAATTTTCAGAAAAATTTAGTTGCGTGGAAACTAGATACAGAGAATCCTAAGCTTATTACCTGGGATTATACGATTACAAAAGACAATGTGGTCCTAATTAAATCAGCCTACAGTTTACCTCAGACTTCTTCAATAGTTGAACTCAATTATTTTATAAATGGTAACGGAGAATTAAATGTGAGAATGCATTTGAATATTGATAGAAAGAAAGAACAGCCAATGCTGCCAAGATTTGGTATGGAAATAATTCTTGAAAAGGATTTTAGTGATTTAAAGTATTACGGAAGAGGGCCACATGAAAATTATATCGACAGAAATTACAGTTCGCAAGTGGGACTTTATACGCAAACCGTTTCAGAACAATATTATCCATACATCCGCCCGCAGGAAACCGGAAATAAAACAGATGTTCGTTTCTTAGAATTGTTAAGTGATAAATTGAAACTGACCGTAACATCTGATAATTTATTGGCAATATCAGCTTTACATTTCCTGAATGAAGACTTAGATGACGGATTGCAAAAAGACCAACGACACGCTGCCGAATTGAAAGAAAGAGATTTAACGAGTTTAAAAATCGATTACAAACAAATGGGAGTTGGCGGAATCGATAGCTGGCAGGCATGGCCCATGGAAAAATATCTTTTAAGAGACACAGACTATTATTATCAATTTAAAATAACACCTTCTTTAAAATAATAATTATGAGAATTATAAAATCCTGTTTGATTATTGGTTTTCTTGCTCTTGTAACTTCTTCTTATGCGCAGAAAGTTTACACGGAAAATGATATTCATATTATTCCGAAACCAAATCAGACGTTAATAAAAACAGGGGTTTTTGAATTTACAAAGGATACCAAATTTGTTGTCAATGGCGATTTCCAGAAAGATGCTGCAAATGCCTTAACATCTAAGTTTGAAGTGGCCGCAGGATGGAAACCAGAAACTGTGGCAACAGCGCCGGCAAGTAATTTTGTTCAGTTTAAAGTTGATCCGAACTTAAAAAATGAAGGTTATATTTTAGATGTAAATCCGAATGGTATTATTATTTCAGCTAAAGGAAATGCTGGTTTCTTATACTGTTTAGAAAGTGTCAGACAATTACTTCCTGAAGCAATCGAAAGTAAATTTGCAATTACTTCTGTAAAATGGGCGATTCCGAGTGTTACAATTACAGACGAGCCACGTTTTAAATGGAGAGGTTTAATGTTGGATGTATCGCGTCATTTCTTCGATAAAAGTTATATTCTGGCAACAATTGATCGTTTGGCCATGCACAAAATGAATGTGTTGCATTTGCATTTAGTAGATGATCAGGGTTGGAGAATCGAAATAAAAAAATACCCAAAACTAACCGAAGTTGGAGCCTGGAGAGTCGATCAGGAAAACAGAAGCTGGAACGCCAGATTAACTACAAATCCGGACGAAAAAGGAACCTATGGCGGATTTTATACACAAGATGAATTAAAAGAAATTGTAAAATATGCCACATCAAAAAACATTGAAGTAATTCCTGAAATCGAAATGCCGGCACACGTAAGTTCTGCCATTGCAGCGTATCCGGAATTGGCTTGTTTTAATCAAAGAATTGGAGTTCCGTCAGGCGGATTATGGCCAATAACAGACATTTATTGTGCCGGAAAAGAATCTACATTTGAATTTTTACAAAATGTAATTGATGAAGTAATCACGATATTTCCTTCCAAATACATTCATATTGGGGGCGATGAAGCAACGAAAACCAATTGGTTAAAATGTCCGCATTGTCAAAAAAGAATAAAAGATCAAGGTTTGAAAAATGTAGAAGAATTACAAAGTTACTTTGTAAAACGAATGGAGAAATACATCAATTCTAAAGGTAAAAAAGTCATTGGCTGGGACGAAATTTTAGAAGGTGGTCTTGCTCCCGAAGCAACAGTAATGAGCTGGAGAGGAACAAAAGGCGGAATGGAAGCGGCAGATCAGGGACACGATGTTATTATGACACCGGAATCGCCTTGTTATTTTAATTTTTACCAAGGTCCCCAAAACGAAGAACCGCTGGCTTTTGATGCTTATAATCCTTTAAATAAAGTTTACGAATTTGATCCTGTTGTGCCTGAGATGACGCCTCAGGAAGCTGGACATGTATTAGGCGGACAGGCCAATTTATGGGCAGAACATCTGGCGGGTCCAAAAGATTCAGAATATATGATTTTTCCAAGACTGGCTGCTATGGCCGAAGTTTTATGGAGTTCGAAAGAAAGCCGTAACTGGAATGATTTTACAACCAGATTGAAACCGTTATTAGGTCGTTATGACTATTTAGGAATCAATTATGCGAAGAGCGCTTATTTGGTAACGGCTTCTTCAACTGCAGATTTAGCAAAAAAACAAGTCAGTATAACGCTGAAAAATGAGTTTCCAAATCCGGATATTCGATATGTTTTAGGAGATAAAAACATCAATCAGCAGGCTATAAAATATACAGCTCCAATTGAAGTAAGAGAAACAACAATCTTAAAGGCATCATTATTTCAGGATGATAAACCAGTTGGAAAAACATACACAGACACTCTGATTTTCCATAAAGCATTTGCACACAAAGTGAAATACTTAACACCTTTCAACCAAAATTATAAAGGAGATGCCAATACAATGGTCAACACTATTCGCGGAAGCAAAAATTTCCATGATGGACAATGGCAAGCCTGGCTTGTAAATGATATGGAACTTGTGATTGATCTTGAAAAGCAGGAAAATATTGAACAGGTAATTGTTGGGACTTTAGAAAGTCAGGGAGCGGGAGTTAATTTCCCAACGCAGATAAAAGTTTTAGTTTCAAATGATGGAATTGCTTACAAGGAAGTTGGAAAAGTAACACGTCCTTACTCAGTAAATCCGATTCCGGAGCTGAAAGATTTTAAAATCAATTTTGGCAAACAGAGTGTACGCTATGTCAAAGTAATTGCAGGCAATTTAAAGAAAAGTCCAAAAGGAGAAAGTTCCTGGTTGTTTGTAGATGAAATTTTAGTGAATTAAACAAAAAAACATAAATAGAATAAAAATGAAAAGAGGAATATTCATAATCGCAATATTATTTTCAGTCCAAATGTTTTCTCAGGCCATTTATGAAGATGAGCGCTATGTACCGGAAACCGATCCGGCAGTGTTGAAAAACTTAGAAGAATGGCAAGGCAAAAAATTTGGATTGTTAATGCACTGGGGAACTTACAGCCAATGGGGAATTGTAGAATCATGGTCACTATGTCCCGAAGATTATGGATGGTGTGAACGTAAAAAAGGAAGTAATCCGGGCAATTATACTGAATATGTAAAAGATTATGAAGGATTAAGAAAAACGTTTAACCCTGTAAAATTTGATCCTGCTAAATGGGCAAAAGCAGCTAAATATGCGGGAATGAAATACATGGTTTTTACGACGAAGCACCATGACGGATTTAATATGTATGACACTAAATATTCTGATTATAAAATTACGAGCAAAGACGTTCCTTTTCATACAAACCCAAAAGCAGACGTTTTAAAAGAAATTTTCAACTCTTTTAGAGGTGAAGGCATTTCAACCGGAGCCTATTTTTCAAAACCAGACTGGCATAACGAAAATTATTGGGATCCTTATTTTCCACCTTTCGACAGAAACGTAAATTATGATCCAAAGCTTTATCCTGAAAAATGGCAGAAATATGTTGATTTCACACACAATCAAATTTTAGAAATCCTTACAAATTATGGTAAAGTTGATATTTTATGGCTTGATGGAGGGTGGGTTAGAAAAAGAGACCAGCAGAACCTAAAAGAAAACTATGATGAAAAATTTGCTGAAAACGAAGCGAAAAATGGTTTTATCAAACACAGAGTAGTAGATCAGGATCCAAAAATGGATGAGTTGGTTGTAAAAGCACGTCAAAAACAACCTGGATTAATTGTAGTAGACAGAGCAGTTCACGGAAAAAATCAAAATTATTTAACTCCGGAAGGTCGTGTTCCTGCTAAAACGCTGCCTTATCCCTGGGAATCTTGTATTCCGTCAGGCGGAGGCTGGTCTTACACTCCAGATGCAAAATACATGACTGGAAGACAAGGAATTCATATGCTGATTGACATTGTTGCTAAAGGCGGAAACTTATTATTAAACGTTGCGCCAAGCCCTGAAGGAGAATGGCAGCAAGGTGCTTATGATTTATTGACAGCTTATGGCGACTGGATGAAAGTAAACAGTTCAGCAATTTATGAGACAAAACCAATTGAGCCTTTTAAAGAAGATAACATTTGTTTTACACAAAATAAAGTCGGGAATGTATTTGCATTTTATTTAGCAAAAGAAGGAGAAGATAAAATTCCTGCAACGGTTACAATAAAATCGATCAGCCCTAAAAAAGGAACAAAAATTACCATGTTAGGTTCTAAAACTTCTTTAAAATGGACAAAAGAAGGAAATGGATTTAAAGTTGTAATTCCGGAAAGCCTTAGAAATAATTTACCTGCAAAAGAAGCATGGGCTTTAAAAATTGAAGCGATTAACAGATAGAAATTAAGTATGATTTTTACTAAAAGAATAACCACACAAACAGCATGTTTTTTTACCATGCTGTTTTTTAGCATCAGCATTTTTGCACAAGAGCCTGCTGATTTTGTAAATCCATTTATTGGGACATCGAATTTTGGAGCCACTTTTCCTGGGCCAATTGCACCAAGAGGAATGGCCAGTATTAGTCCGTTTAATGTTGCAGGGCCTCAAAATCCATTAGAAAAAGACAGTCAGTGGCTTTCGAATCCGTATGTAAACGAAAATAAATTTTTAACCGGATTCAGTCAGGTTAATATAAGCGGCGTGGGCTGCCCGGAATTAGGAGTTATTTTACTAATGCCAACAACCGGAGCTGTAGAAACAGATCATTTAAAATATGGTTCTACTTATAAAAATGAAGTAGCAAAAGCGGCTTATTATAGCGTAGATATAGATAAATACAAGGTTAAAGCAGAGTTTACGGCTTCGAAAAGAGTGGGTGTAAGCAAATTTACGTTTCCAAAAGGACAATCAAATATTTTATTAAATCTTGGTTTAGGTTTAACCAATGAAGAAGGCGCCATGGTAAAAGTAGTTTCTCCAACAGAAATTGAAGGAATGAGATCCGTAGGTTCATTTTGTTATAACAGTCCCGAAGATGCTTATCCGGTTTATTTCGTTACAAAATTTTCTAAACCTGCCAAAAAATTCGGAGTTTGGAAAAAAACAAGAAAATATGAAGGTGTCGAAGCACAATGGATGACTTACAACGGCAAAACCAGAATGATGGAAAATACCATAAAAACTGTTGTAGGAGACAGCATCGGAACCTATTTTACATATCAGTTTGACAAGCCAGAAACAGTTGAAGTTAAAATTGGTATTTCATATGTAAGTATCGAAAATGCCCGTGAAAACTTAGAAAAAGAAACCGGAAGCAAATCGTTTGAAGCTGTTTATAAAGATACTTATAGCGAATGGAACGAAGAACTTTCTAAAGTTTTGGTTGAGGGTGGCTCAAAAGACGATAATACGATTTTTTACACGGCATTGTACCACACTTTAATTCATCCCAATACTTTAAATGATGTCAATGGAGAATATCCTGTAATAAAAAGAAGCAAGATTGCTAAAACCGAAGGCACTCGTTATACTACTTTTTCCTTGTGGGATACGTATCGAAATATGCATCCGTTAACGTCTTTGGTTTATCCAAAGCAGCAATCGGATATGATAAAAAGCATGTTGGAAATGTATGATGAAAACGGCTGGCTGCCAAAATGGGAATTAAATTCGACTGAAACATTCACCATGGTCGGAGATCCCGCCAGTATTGTTATAGTCGACGCCTGCTTAAAGGGAATTCAGGATTTTGACTTTCACAAAGCCTATTATGCCATGTTAAAAGGCGCAGATAAAACTGAAAATAATCCGCTGCGTCCGGGGCTTAAAGAATATATAGACAAAGGGTATTTATCAACTAATTATCCTGGTCCGGTTTCTACAACGCTGGAATATAATACTTCCGATTATGCGATTTCACTTTTAGCAAAAGCTTTGGGTGAAAAAGATGATTATAAGCGTTTTACGAAACGTTCGCTCTCATACCGAAAATTATTTGACAAAGATTTAAAATTACTTCGGCCAAGAACGGCTAACGGAAAATGGTATGAACCTTTTGATCCTGAAGCAGGAGCTAATTTTCAGGAAAATGTTGGTTTTATAGAAGGCAATGCATGGCAATATGCTTTTATGGTGCCACATGATATAAGAGGATTGATTAAATTAATGGGTGGAGACAAACCTTTTTCAGATCAATTGCAAAAAGTTTTTGACAGCAAACAATTTGATATGGCAAACGAACCGGATATTGCCTATCCGTATTTATTCAATTATGTAAAAGGTGAGGAATGGAAGAGTCAGGAAATGGTCAAGAAATTAGTGAGAGAATATTTCAAAAATGAACCAAAAGGCTTGCCCGGAAATGATGATACCGGAACAATGTCGGCCTGGTTAGTTTATGCTATGATGGGAATTTACCCAATATCTCCGGGAGATCCAATTTATACCATCACAGCACCAATGTTTCATAGGGTGACGATCAAATTAGATCCTAGATATTATAAAAAAGAAAGCATTGTAATTGAAAGACAAATCAATAATGATGGAAAAATCAATTCGATTGAGCTAAACGGAAAAGCACTTAACAGCTTTTTTATTTCGCACGAAGATTTTGTGAATGGAACAATGCTAAAAGTGATTCAAAATTAAAACACACACTACCATGTTACAACTAAAAGTCAAAAAAACAGCCATCATTCTGGTAATGGCTGCAGGTTTTTTTAATGACGGTTATTCGCAAAAAAAATACACATACCAAGATGCAAAATTACCAGTTGAAGAAAGAGTAAAAGACTTGTTAAGCCGAATGAGCCTTGAAGAAAAAGTCCGCCAAATGGATATGTATAAAGGTGAATTTTTTAAAGAAAAAGAAGATTTCTCAAAAAGTAAATCGGCAGCAAAAATTGGAAATTTAGGTATTGGAGCGATTCACGATATTTATCCGCGATCGGCAAAAATGATTAACGATCTTCAGTCCAATGTTATAAAGGGCAGTAAGTGGGGGATTCCTGCCTTGATTATGTGTGAGATGCTTCACGGTTATCTGGATGACGGAAGCACAGCTTTTCCAATGAATATTGGTTTAGGCGCAACCTGGGATACGGCTTTAATGAGCAAAGTAGGCGGCGTTATTGGTACCGAAGCCAGGGCACACGGAGTTCATTTTGGATTAGGGCCCAATCTTGATGTTGGCCGTGAACCGCGCTGGGGAAGAGTTGCCGAAACTTTTGGGGAAGATGTTTACTTGATTGGAGAAATGGGAACCGCAATGATTAAAGGAATGCAGGGTGATGATTTAAAATCAGACCGGTCCATTATTGCAGAGCCAAAACACTTTGCAGTTCACGGTATTCCGGAAGGCGGAGCCAATTCATCACCAGTTTTAGTGGGTGAGCGTGCAGCGCGTCAGGATTTTTTGCCATCATTTGAAAAAGCTTTCAAAAAAGGCGGCGCATTGGGAACCATGTGTGCGTATTCTGAATTAGACGGAATTCCCTGCGCGGCCAATCACTGGTTGCTAACAGATGTTTTGAGAAACGAATGGGGCTTTAAAGGAATTGTAGTTTCAGATTTAGGAGCGATTAAATATTTGCAAACCACTCATTATGTTACAAATTCGCCAAAAGAAAGTATTAGGGAAGCTGTTGCAGCAGGAGTTGATATGCAATTTTATGATTTTACAAATGAGTTTTGGCAACAAAGCATCATTGAATTGGTAAATGAAAAAAAGCTGACAATGGAACAAATTGACCGTGCTGCAGGAGGCGTTTTGAGATTGAAATTTTTATTGGGATTATTCGAAAATCCATACACAGATAAAAATTTAATTAAAGAGCGTTTTCATACTAAAGAAAATCAGGATATCGCTTTAGAGGCAGGACATAAATCGATTGTTTTATTAAAGAACGAAAACAATATGCTGCCTTTAAATAAAGAGGTCAAAACAGTTGCTGTAATAGGTCCAAATGCTGATGCTTCCAGATTAGGAGGATATTCAGTAAAAAATAAAATAGGTACAACTGTTTTAGAAGGTGTAAAACAAGTTGTGGGCAAAAATACAAACGTACTTTATGAAGAAGGTGTTTCTTTAATTGTAAAAGGACAGATTATTCCATCGAAATATTTATTTACTCCCGATGGATCTCAAAACGGATTAAAAGGAGAATATTTCAATAACAGAAAAGCAGAAGGAACTCCGGCATTAACGCGTATTGACAATCAATTAGAATTTGACTGGCCTTGGTCTCCCGGAGATGGTGTTGCAGATGATGATTTTTCTATTCGATGGACAGGTTATATTCAGTCAGATAAATCATTTGACGGTTGGTTAGGATTAAGTTCTGATGACGGAATCAGAATGTGGATTGACGATCAGCTGGTTATCGACAACTGGACAAAAGGAGCTACCAGTATGGTGACGACTCCAAAGAACATTGAAGCAGGAAAAAAATACAAAGTCCGCATCGAAATGTGGGAAGGCGGCTGGGGCGCCAGAGCGCATCTGCGTTGGAACTTAGAAAAAGTAAACTTTCAGCCGGCGATCGACATTGCTAAAAAAGCAGATGTTGCGATTGTAGTTTTAGGAGAATCAAACGAACTGGTTGAAGAAAACAGAGATGTTGCGTCTTTGGATTTACACGGAATGCAGCAGGAACTGATAGAAGCGATTCAAAAAACAGGAACTCCTGTGGTTTGTGTATTATTAAACGGCCGCCCGCTTTCTACAAACTGGATCAGCGAAAATATTCCTGCCATTGTTGAAGGGTGGTTTCCCGGTGAATTTGGAGGTAGAGCTGTAGCCGATGTTTTATTTGGAGATTATAATCCGGGCGGAAGATTGCCAATCACAGTTCCAAAATCTGTTGGTCAGCTGCCTATATATTATAATCAAAAACCATCTGCAATACACAGATATGTTTCAGAAAGTGAAAATCCATTGTACACATTCGGTTACGGTTTAAGTTATACCAAGTTTGAATATTCAAATTTTGCCATCAACACCAAAGAAATTAAAGCAGATGGAGAATTGAAAATTAGTGTAAATGTTAAAAATATTGGGAACTATGATGGAGATGAAGTAGTACAATTATACATCAATGATGTTTACAGCAGCGTAACAACTCCACGAAAAACATTAAAAGGTTTTAAAAGGTTGTTCATCGAAAAAGGCGAAACAAAAAAGGTTGAATTTATATTGACTGCTGATGAACTATCTATCTGGAACAGAGATATGAAACGAGTAGTTGAGCCAGGTGATTTTGAAGTTATGGTTGGAGGAAATTCTGCAGATTTACAAAAGTTAAGCTTTAAAGTTCTGTAATAGCCTATTGTTTAGTATTAATCGAAAATCTTTAGTGATTTGGATGTTTTGATTCGAATTCTTTTATCAATTTAACAAATAGCCAGTTTTAATAATGTTTTATGCTGGAAAATATACAGATTTAAAAAGTAAATGTATTGTTTTAGTGAAATTTTGACCAACACCTTTTCAAAGCTGTCATTTGTCGAAATAATGATTTAGTTAACAAAACGTATTCATAAATTTAACATGTTATTAACTCAAAAACAATTAAACTATGAATCAAAACGTATTAAAATTACTGTTCTTGTTTTTCCTGTTCGGGTTTCAAAACCTTCAGGCTCAAACAGCAACAGTAACAGGAACAATCACAGATACTGAGGGGATGCCAATTCCGGGAGTGAATGTGAATGTTAAAGGAACCAAAACGAATACATCGTCAGATTTTGATGGAAAGTACAGCATTGCTGTTCCAAATCAATCAGCCATTTTGATATTTTCTTATGTTGGTTCTGCTACAAAAGAAATTCCTGTCGCAGGACTTACTACTGTTAATGTAGCTTTAGGTGCTGACAGTCAACAATTAGGTGAAGTTGTTGTAACTGCACTTGGTCAGTCTAAAGAGAAAAAGGCGATAGGATATGCTACCAGTGTGATTAAGTCTGAGGCAATCGTTAAGACAGGTTCACCTACCGTTGCTAATGCTCTGTATGGTAAAGCACCAGGTGTTCGTATTACTTCTACTCCTGGTGGAGCTGGAAATATTAATATTAATATTCGTGGTGTCAACTCCATTACACAGAAAAACCAGCCTCTTATCATTATGGATGGTGTGCCAATTCGAGATGGGGCGGCTACAAATAATGATTATTGGGGTGATCAGCGTATTAGAAGTAATGGTCTGGCGGATATTAATCCGGAAGATATTGAGAGTATCTCCATTCTTAAAGGAGCTTCTGCAGCTGCATTATATGGTTCTGAAGCTGTAAACGGAGTTGTATTAATTACATCTAAATCAGGTAAAGGAAAAAAAGGGCTTGGTGTAGATTTCAGTACCAGTTACTCACAAAACCAAATTGCATACTTGCCAAGATTTCAATATGAAAGAGGTCCAGGCTGGACAAATGCAAATTATTCTACGGGATACTTAGCTCCTGATGGTTTTGCCTACTATGATACAGATGGAGATAATATTAATGAGACTAGAGGGGTTTCAGCAAGTAGTAACAACTTTGGACCTTGGTTCGATGGTCAGCCAATTATGTCATGGGATGGCGTTGTTCGTCCTTATTCGGCTCAAAAAGACGGTTACAAAAATATGTTCCAGGACTCATGGGATGGAGTAACAAACATTGCGCTTTCTAACAATACAGATAACAGCAGTATTCGTTTTTCTTACACACACAATGAATCAAAAGGGTTGAGTATGGGTAACATGAATAAAAAAAATACCCTTAACCTGAATTCATCGTTCAAAACAAGCGAAAAATTAAAAACAGATGTCATCGTGAGTTATATGAACCAGGATGTTCACAACCGTGCTGTTGGTACAGATCGATTGATAAACAACTTTACGGGTATGATAAGCCCGTTTGATAATGGTGATTGGTATAAGGCTAAATATCAAACCAGTTTAGGATACAAATATGTTACTGGTGGAAATAATAGTTTGACTCCTGATGAAAATATTATCCGTAATGGTTTCAAAGCAGATGTAGGTGATTATTTCTGGAATACAAATGCAAATCAGCAGGACGAAATTACAAACCGTTTGATTGCCAGTGTTACTGAAACCTATACTATTTACCCAGATTTGAAGCTGCGTGGTCGTGCTTCTACAGATTTAACTTCGATAAATGTAGAAACTAAAAATCCGGTTGAAAGACCTCTAGTTTACGGATTTGGTACCGGTTCTTTTCAAATAGATTCTAAAGATTATAATATTCTTTATGGGGATTTAATGTTAATTTATAACAAAAAAATTAATGATAAGTTTGACATTGGAGCTACAGTTGGTTATACAGCATCAAAAGAAACTGGTTTGAGTTTGTCACAATTTACAGATGGAGGGTTGAGTGTTGAAGGCTGGTATGATTTAAATTCTTCAGTAAACAATCTAAAAGTTACCAATAAAAGAGAAAAAGTTGTAAAAGACGCAGTATTTGGAACTCTGACTGGAAACTATAAAAACTATTTGTTCCTCGAAGGAACAATAAGAAGGGATCGCACTTCAACTATGCATCCTGATAACAATGCTTTTACGTATCCTTCAGTCAATTCTTCTTTCATAGTATCTGATGCCTTTACATTACCGGAAGTAATCAGTTATGCAAAACTTCGTGCTTCCTGGGGAATTGTGGGTAACTATGCAGAGATGTACAGAGGTAACGTAGCTTTCAACCAAACAACATTAGGAAATCAAGGAACAGCTACTCCTGTATTAATTACAACTTCTATGGATAAGTATGGTAATGAAAGTTTAAAACCTGAGATGAAAAACGAATATGAGCTTGGTTTTGAAACTAAATTCTTTAGCAATAGGCTAGGACTAGATGTTTCGTACTACAATGCAAAAGTTAAGGATCAAATTTTAGATTTGACATTGGCACCTACAACCGGAGCTTCATCAATAATAGCGAATGTTGGAGAATTGAGTAACCAGGGTATTGAAATAGGTTTGACTGCGACTCCGGTAAAAACAGCATCATTCTTTTGGGACCTTACTTTGAACTGGTCTAAAAACGCAAACAAAGTGGTAAAATTAGCTAACGGTGCAAAAGAATTACTACACGCAGATTATGATGGCTCAGCAGCTCAATTAAAATCAGTAGTAGGTGATCCGATGGGAGGTATTTATGCACATCCTGTAAAGACAGACGCTAGTGGAAATAAAATGGTTGACTCTGATGGGTATTATATGATTGATGGTGACAAATGGGAAAAATACGGTACGGCTATACCTAAAGGTATTGGAGGTTTATTAAATACATTTAATTATAAAAATTTTACTTTAGATGTTAATATTGATTATTCTTACGGTGGTTATTTAATGCCAACTGGTATTAACTGGATGACTTCGAGAGGATTGACAGAAGAAAGTTTGAACTACAGTACTAATGAGCGTGGTGGTCTGACTTATTATATGGATAATGGTAAGGGAGTTCAGGTTCCTAATAGTGCTACAACTGGACCAGGAGGTCAAACATTATATCGTGACGGTATGTTAATGAACGGTGTAGCTCCAGATGGTACAGCAAATACAAATGTAATCTCTCAGGCAGGTTACTATAACATGACTTATAACTGGGGAGGTCCTCAATACAGCAGCTCACGTTATGAATTGTATATTCAGGAAAACAACTATATAAAAATGAGGGAAATATCGTTAACTTATAGTTTACCAACTAACTGGGCTGCTAAAATTGGTGCTTCTAAATTAAATTTTTCAGCTTACGGACGTAATTTGTTCTTCATCTACAGATCAATTAAGGATATGGACCCTGAAGCCACTACAGCAGGCTCTAAATGGTCTCAAAATATAAACAATGCAGGAACCAATCCGGCTACCAGAAGTATTGGATGTATGTTAAGAGCATCTTTTTAATTTGATATTTCATAATTTAAAAAATATAACATGAGAAAATTATTATATATATCGCTAACAACTGCAGCTGTCTTTTTTACCTCTTGTTCAAAAGATGATTTTGCAGATGCGTATCCAAATCCGTCTACTGTTGAAATAACTACTGTGCCTAAACAGTTTGCCGGATTCATGAAAATTAACTTTGAGGATGTAATTCCTTCTTATTGGAATTACTATACCGTTCTAAAATCTACATCTCTTAACTATACGCAGGCACATGGATTTATAAACTCATCCGGTCGCTATGTTTCAGGAGCTGCACCAGTTAACAGATGGGATAGATTTTATAAGTTTATGGCTCAATATAGAGAGTTGGAAAAAGTGATGGCTTCTTTGCCTGCTGCTATGCAGACTGAAAATAGAATCTATACCATTACTTCAACTATTTATTTATACGATCATACTCAAAAAATGATTGATAACTATGGAGATATTCCTTTTTCTCAGGCAGGTAAAATTAGTTTAACAGGAGGTAATTATGGTGCTGCATTAGCAAAGTATGATAACCAAACAGAACTATATACCATGATGTTGGATCAATTGAAAGCTTTTTCTGCTGAATTGAATTCGATTACCTTGTCTGATAATGTGGAATTGGAATTCAAAAATCAGGATTTGATCAATAAAGGAAATTTAGAAAGTTGGATAAACTATACCAATTCATTGCGCTTAAAAATGTTGAACAGAGTTTCTGCAGTTCCTGCTTTTGCAGCAAGAGCAAATACTGAAATGGCTGAAATCATTGGAGAAGGGGAAATTGTAGATGACAACTCTGAAAATATCGCTTTCAGGGTTTATAATCAGGATACTGATTTAGATACTGATGGATTTATTAGGGCTTTAGAAGATGATTTTAATAATCTTGCTCCAAAACCAATGATTGATCACATGAATGCAAATAATGATCCTCGTAAACCATGGTTGTTTGAAAAAGGATCACGTGTAGTAAACAATGTAGTGATAGTAGCTCCTACTTATGAAGGACTTGATCCAACGTTGGCATCCGGGGCTCAGAGTCAATTAATAACTGATGGTAAAATTGCTGTCTACAATCGCTCAGTAATCAGCAGAAATAAATGGTTGCCTGGGACATTAATTAATGCTGCTGAAGTAAATCTGATTCTTGCCGAGTATTATTCCAGAAATGGTAGTGGAACTATCGCACAAACTTATTTTGAAAAAGCCATCAGACAATCTGTTGAGTATTATGTAAGATTAGGTGATAAAGCAGATGTTTTGACCTGGAAACCAACTACAGAACCAACAACTGCTGAAATTGATGCTTATATTGCTGCTATTAATTTTGCCGGAGCTGTAACTCCTGCAGAGCAATTAGAGTTGATTGCTTTTCAAAAGTACATTCATTACAATATCATGCAGGCTGATGAATCCTGGGCAGAACAAAGAAGATTAAAACTTCCAGCTTTACCATTCCTTGATGATGAAACAAGTAGTATTAGAAAAACACCACCTACACGTTGGACATATCCAACTTCAGAGAGTGTTTATAATGCAGATAATTATAATGCTGTGAAAGCAAATGATAATTTAAGCACCAAAATATTCTGGGATGTAAAGTAAAATCCCAATAAGTAACAAGTGCAATTAAGCAATTTGATTGCTAAGTTAAATTCAAACAGAGGTAAGATGTCATTCTTATCTCTGTTTTTAATTTTTTTTTCAAATATATTTTTTTCAAAAATTAATAAATTATTTGTAAATACATGATAAAATTTTTTAATACCATATTGTTGCTGTTTTCTTTAGTACTCGTTGGTCAAACCAAATCAGAGGTGTACAAAATCAAGTATGATAAATTTGAAAACGGAAAAAAAACAGGCGATAATATCTCAATCTATGTATACAATCAAATGGTTTTTTTATCTAAACCAACGGATAAAATACAACAATACATCGATTTAAATAACAATTACAACGTTACCACTATTAAGGATGGAAATACTGTTTTCAAAAAAATAATTCCATTTGACAGCTTGCCTAAACCTAAATTTGATAATGATACCCGAATAATACTGGGTTATAAGTGTAAGCATGCTGCATTTTCGTATTTTTCTAATACTATAGATGTTTGGTTTACCGAAGAAACAACTATAAAAGGAACTCCAAATAATAATTATTTGCCAAATAAAAAAGCACTTGTTTTACAACTGGTTTTTAATGGAAATTATGCTCTCATTGCCAGTGCTGTCACTAAAGAAAATAGATATATTCCTTCAGTGAATTATGATGATAAAACACAGGCAGTTACTGCATCTGAATTCGAAGAAATTGCAATAAATTCAAGATATAAAGCCTTAGAAATTTTCGATAACGAAATTTTAAATTTTGATCCCAACCGTGTTGTCCCTAAAGAGGCGGAACTTGAAACAGATAAAGTGTATCATTTTTCAAAACGAAGTGTTGTATTAAAAAAAATAAAAATTACTCCGGAATTAAAAAAAAGCAGTGCCATTTTTGCAAAGCTAACCTGTAAATCTAATGGGGATGCATATGACAGAACTGGTTCAGTATTCATTATTCCGGCAAGGAATGATACAGGCATGACCACATTATTAGATGCTTATTTAAATGGTTTGGATAGATTACCAATTTATACAGATAATCAAAAAAATAAA
>CBFGNY010000056.1:0-22633 GCA_965650235.1 uncultured Flavobacterium sp.
GTAAGAGGATTTAATTAACCTTCCCAGTATTTTATATAGAGTACATTTCTTATAATAATGTTTAAAATATAGGTGGATTGTTTAGAAACAAGGCTTGAAATGAAGACAAACCAAAAAATGTTTTAAAAACAAATTATATCCATACATACTAAAAACATAGTGAAAGAAAAATTCAAATAATTGTTTTATAGATAATTACAAAAACAAAAAAACAAACCACTTCAATTAATGATGGTGATTTGAATTTTTTTTTTGCAGAATTTAAAGGCAGCAGTACAAAAGAAAATAAGGCTTTTTGTATTTAAAAAAGCACAAATAAGGATCAGTAAAATATGCTGAAATATATGTACAGTTTATTATTTTATGGAATGAGCTTTTACTCCTTTGTTAGTTATGGTTACGGGTTTTATAAAACCATTTTCATCAAAATGCATTTCCTCTATACAAGTTTCCCTGGAGTTTGAATCAGTTTCAGTAAGCGGTCTTCTGTGGTAAACAATATAATAAGTGTCGGAATCAGGAGTTTTTATAATGGAATGATGTCCTGCTCCTCTGGCAATTTTAGGATCCTGCTCTAAAATTTTTCCAATTCTTTTAAAGGGTCCCATTGGAGAATCTGCTATGGCGTATGCTACGCAATAATCAGGACCTGTCCAGCCTCCTTCAGACCACATGAAGTAATATTTATTATTCCTGATAAACATAAAAGGCCCTTCAACATATTTCTCTGGTGTAATTTCTTTGAATATAGTTTTATCTGCAAAAGGCACAAAACCAGTAAAATCATCTTTTAATTTGGCAATATTACAATGTCTCCATCCGCCATAAATTAAATAGTGCTGTCCGTCTTTATCTCTAAATACGAACTGATCAATGGGTTGTGCACCATTATAAAATTTATCTACAAGCGGTTTGCCCAAATAATCTTTATAGGGTCCTTCGGGTTTTGAAGCGACGGCAACACCAATTCCGCCCACTTCATTGTCACTCTGAATATCATTTGCTCCAAAAAACAAAAAATATTTATTTTTATTTTTAATGATTGAAGGTGCCCACATGGCTCTTCTTGCCCATTTTACAGCGGTTGTATCTAAAATTCTATGATGTTTTTTCCAATTTGTCAAATCTTTTGAAGAAAAAGCATCCAGAAAAACCTGATCCTCATAGGGAGCAGAAAAAGTAGGATAAACCCAATATGTCTTATTAAATATAATTCCTTCAGGGTCGGCATACCAACCTTTGAATATCGGATTGTTGTTTTTCGCATTGTCAGAAACTATTTTTTGTGCATTTGCTTCTGAGCAAATAATTGCAAAAAGAAAAAATAAAACTTGTTTCATAACCGCTGTTTCTCTGATTAATTAAAAATTCAATTAGAGTAATTATTTAATTAGACCACTTATCCACTGGCTTTGCATCTACCTTCATTTCTAAAGTACCCCCTTTTTTAATAACCTCTAAATCAACTGAAAGGTGATTTAAATTAGCATCATTCAGTTTTACTTCCTGAAGATATATATTTGTTTTAGAGTTATTTTTTACGTCGATAACAAAATCTTTGTCGCGGTTTTTTCCTAATTTTTTAATGGTGACTTTATCAAATAACGGACTGCCAATTTGAAATGACGGATTAATATCAGTGAGTCCCTTTACGTCAAATAATCCAATAGATGACATAACATACCATGCTCCCAATTGTCCCTGATCTTCATCCTGACCATAGCCATAGCCGTGAATACCTTCAGTTCCATAAAATTCATCACAGATGGCATGCACCCATTTTTGTGTCAGATATGGTTTTCCAGAAAAATTAAACAACCAGGATATATGTAAGTTCGGTTGGTTTCCGTGATTGTAAAAGCCCGATAATCCGGCAAAGGCATCTATTTTTTTTCCACCTCCAAAAACATTTTCCTGAGATTTTGTAAAAATATTATCCAGACGTTCGTTAAAAGTATCTTTTCCTAAAGTTGCTACCAATGCAGGAACATTATGAGGCACATAAAACGTATACTGCCATGCATTGCCTTCCTGAAATCCTCTCCACGGCTGCGATGGATCAAAATCTTTTATAAATTCTCCATTAGCATATTTAGGTCTTATAAAAGTTGTTTCCTTATCATAGAGCAATTTCCATCCATCAGCTAATTTTATGAGTTTCTCATAATCTTTAGTCTTGCCTAATGCCTTAGCAAACTGAGCTACTGCATAAGCACTATACGAATATTCGAGCGTGTGGGAGGCCGAAAATCCGGAACCTTGCGTATTGGTATTATAGTCCATATTATCTAAATAGGGCGAATAACCCAGCTCTACAAACTGCTTCACATCCATTTTTCCTGCACCTTCTATTCTGTCTTTCCACTCCAATTCATTTTTTAGAGCAGCTTCATATCCTTTTTCTACATCAAAATTGCGAATACCAGAATTATAAGCCGAAGCTATGGCAAGTCCTGTAAAGTTTGTACCTACTCCGGATACATATTTACTATTGGCAATTCCGTCGCCAAGCCATCCGGCATCTTTGTACACAAGTATTTGCGCCTGAACCCAGTCTGCGTAATATTCAGGATAAGCGAGTGCCCATAATTGAGTTAGATTCCAAAAGCCTCCCCAAATAGCATCTGTATTATAATAGTTGTGTTGAGGTTTTCCTTTTGCATCTAACGGAATCTGACCCGTTTTGCCATTATTCATAGGATAAGCACCGTTTACATCACTGCCTAATCCACGTCCCAGTAAAGCATGATATAAGCCCGTATAAAATTTAATTTTATCTGTTTCATTTTTACCTTCTACGGCTATCCTTCCCAAATAATCATTCCATGTTGCAAGGCTTTGCTTTCTAGCTGCAGCAAAATCTAATTTCTTGGCTTCTGTTTCAAGATTAAGCCTGGCATTGGCTACAGAGGTATAAGATAAGCCTATTTTTACCGTAATCATTTCATTGTCTTTTGTATCAAAAGTCAGATAGACTCCGGCACCTTCTCCTGTAATTTCTTTAATCCCTGCCTTAGTTTCTTTTTTATTGAAAACCCCGAAACTAGTTGGCTTTTTGTCCAGAACGGCTGAGAAATACATTGCAACATCAGCACCTGCCTGATATTTTTTTACATATTCAGGAATAGTTATCACATACCCTTCTATTCTTCCGTCTTCAGAAATGGTAACTTGTGATTCCTTTACTGCTCCACTCTCACCCTGTCTGTTACCAATATCAAAAATGATGTTAGACTGAGAAGATTTCGGGAATGTATATCGCTGAAAACCGACTCTTTTTGTTGCTGTAAGTTCGGCTTTAACATTGTAATCCTTAAGCAGTACTGAATAATAACCTGCTGTAGCATACTCATCCTTTCGATCAAACCTCGATCTGTATCCTTCATCAGGATTTTCAAGACCGCCCGGTATGGTTTGTAATTTCCCAACAGAAGGAGCCAGTACGATCCCACCTATCTGAAATTCATGTAAACAGGCAAAACCTTCGATTGAAGTATCCCTGTCATCATAACCTGTAGCTTCCCATCCTTGCTCATTACCCAGGTGGGCATTGGTCGAAGGTCCCAATTTTGCAAGTCCAAAAGGCATTGCACCAGGCGTATAAAAAAACCAACGGCTATGCGCTGTTCCAATGTTCGGATCTACGTAATCTGATAACTTTTTTCCAGATTGCTGACTCAGAGCCGTATTATAAAATAAACAGGCGGCGGTTATAACACAAAATCGTATCAGAATATTTTTCATATCTAAATTTTTTATTCAAGTTGCTAACTTGTAATTATGCTTTTAATCTATATTTTATTTTAAAGTAATTGTAATTCCATCCTTAAGCGTACCAGAACCTACATGTGTTTTGCCGTCTAACAATAAACTTACATCTATTTTTTTTACTTCATCATTGCTGTTTCTCTTTCCTTGTTTGGCAGACATCTTAATTGTAACAGTATTATCGTTCTTTTCTGCACTAAAGGTTATAAGGGAATAATCTCCTTTTTGATAACCAAAACCATCACCTGAATCTAAGTAAAGATCTCCGTTTGCCTTGCCCTCTGCATCAAGACAAACAAAAAGACTTAATGGATCGAATGAATTTTCTCCTGCATTTTGAATAATCTTACCTGCCGGAATAATGCTTCCACCCTTAATACTCAATTTTGCCTGATATTTGTCTTCCTTTTCACCTTCAACCAGGTTTAACTCTTCCCAGATACCAGAAGGAAGTATTGGGTCTTTTGCGAATGCAGGCACTACTAAAAGGTTTTCTCCCAATAAAAAAGCCTGTTCCTCGGCTCTAAGGCGTGAATCTTTAGGATCTGCGAAAAATACCGGAGCCATTACCGGCATTCCATCTTTTGAAGATTGGTAAAAAAGTGTGTATAGGTACGGAAGCAAACGATAACGTCTTTCTAAAGCAATACGGGATGTTTTTTCAATTTCAGCACCAAAAGCCCATGGTTCTTTATCATTTGTACCTGCACAAGCGTGTCCTCGTGCAAAAGGCATAAAGGCTCCAAAGCCTAGCCAGTTTGCCCAAAGATCTCCACTTGTATCTCCAAGAAAACCTCCTATATCTGGTCCGTTAAACGGCTGGCCTGATAATCCTAATGTAAGTGACATCGGTACTGATAATTTCATATGCTCTACACTGGCATAGTTATCTCCTGTCCATGTGGCCGCATAACGCTGGCCTCCCAATAAATTAGAGCGCGTTAAAAGAAACGGACGCTTCGTTGGGTTTGTTTGCAAAATCCCATCATAAGAGGCCTCTACCATTAATCGGCCGTAAGCATTGTGATAAAGCAAGTGGTTTCCTTTAGGCAAATTCCCACCTCCTTTGTGAGGAGTATCATAAGGCATGGTGCCAAGACGTTTATCTTCCGGAAAATCGTTATCATTGACAGCAGGCTCGTTCATATCGTTCCAAACGCCATCTATACCCGTATTTAAAAAATCTTTATACAGTCCGGCCCACCAGTTTCTGGCTTTTGGATCTGTAAAATCGGGAAAAACACAATCGCCCGGCCAAACTTTGCCATGATATTCTTCTCCGTTCTGTTTTTTTACCCATACATCATTTTGAGTTCCGGTTCGATAAACAGCATAATCCTTATCTACCTTTACTCCGGGATCGATCATATAAACGGCCTTAAAGCCTTTTTTATGTAAATTATCGTTTAAGACTTTCGGATTTTTAAATCGGATACTATCAAAAGTAAAAACTCTGTATCCCTGCATATAGTCAATATCCATCCAAACCACATCGGCGGGAATTTTCTTTTCCCTAAAAGTGTCGGCGATTTCCATAACACGTTTTTCGCTGTCGTAAGAAAATCGGCACTGATGATAACCCAATGCCCAGCGAGGAGGCAGTTTGATGGTTCCTGTTAATTCAGCCAGGCCTTTTAGTACTTCCTGAGGCGATTTTCTATCGATTATATAGACTCTGAATAAAGCGCCTTCAGAATTATAGATAATCTGATCTGAGTTTGTAATTAACGCTGCTTTCCATGTACTGTCAAAAATAATTCCAAATGCAGAACCATCTTTACGCACTCCCATTACCCATGGATGTGTCTGATATAGCCTTTTACCGCCTTCTACGCTATAAGCACCGGTATCTGTGTTCCATAATTTAATAGACTGGCCGTTACGCAAAAGAGGACCTGTAACTTCTCCTCCACCATATAAACTTACGTCTTCTTTCAAATTTAAAACAGCACTTGCTTTATCATTTTCAAATGTAAATTCAGGAATCAATGACCAATCAGCAGGTATTTTTCCTTTGGATTTTGGTTCAGATGAAAGTATTAACGATGGTGTCTTGGTCTTATCAAAACCTTTGGGTATAAACTCTACTATACGATTTCCTACTACTGTTTTTTTAAGCAGTGGAATTTCCTGTGCATAGATTGCTGCACTTGTTGAAATAAAGAAAATTGAAAATAATAGGATTTTAAAATTCATATTAGAAATTTAAATGTTATTAAATTATTACAAATGCATAATTCAAAGATACTAAAACGATTTAGCAAATAAATGTAAAGTATTTGATATTACAAAATATTTTATAAAAAAATAAGCTATAAATTACTTTTTAGCTTATCTCTTATTGTTTAAGGCAGTTTAGAAAAAGAAATTACATAGAACTGAAATATTGCATCATTTTCATTTTTTGTTTTTAAATTTTATAGACTATCTATCCGCTAAGCAGACTAATACCCAATAAAGGACGCAGATGACACGGATTAGACGGATTTCCTTCGCCAGTTCGCCTTTTGGGCTCGGGTCGATGCTATTACTATAAAAAATCCGTTTTATCGGTTTAAATCCGTGTCATCCGTGTGCCATTCTCAAAATTGGTACAAGTAACGGATAGTCATATTAAATTTTTAATTACTACATCGCAGGAATAGCTAATGTAACTTCTTCAGATATTGGTTCTCCTATAATTGGATTGTCATTTTTATCCCACTTTATTTGCTGCATTCTGGGAGATCTTTTCATACCACAACCTTCACCCGGATTTGAATTTGCATGGTATAAAATCCAGTCTTCTTTGCCATTTGGCGATTTAAAGAAAGAGTTGTGTCCCGGAGCGTAAACTTTGGCTTTATCTGATTGTTCCAAAATGGGTTTGTCCGACTTTACCCATGCCAAAGGATCCAGTAAATTATCTTTTCCGGTAAAAGTGAGCAATCCTAAACTGTAGTTGTCCGTCCAGCATCCACTTGCTGAAAAAACAATAAATGCTTTCTTTTTATGTGTCAAAAATTGAGGTCCTTCATTCACATTTACTTGTGCCGGATTTACATCATCATGCAATGCCCCATGCAATTCCCAAGGTTGCGATGGACTTGAAATTCGAACTCTGTCGCCATCAATTTCAGTAGGGCTTTTCATTTTTGCAATATAAATATTCTGCTGTCCATTAGTGTCTCCTTCCCAACCGGACCAAATCATGTACAATTGTTTCTTATAGGTAAAAACATTTCCATCAATAGCCCATTTATCGGTTTTGGCGGCGATTTTCCCTTTAAAAACCCATTCGCCCTCCATTGGATTTTCAGATTCGTTTTCTAAAACATACATTCTGTGTGTGTCGTTAGAACCGTTGTCTGCAGCAAAATACACATACCATTTGCCTTTAATAAAATGAAATTCAGGTGCCCAGATTTCAGCAGAATATGCTGTATTTGGCGGCGCAGTCCAAATAGTTTTCTTCTCAGCATTTTTAAGATCGGCCAAATTTTTGGTTTTCAAAAGGACCAGTTTATTTTGCATGGTATGCGTATAGTAGTAATAGCCATTGTGGTAAGTACTGTATGGATCCGGTCCGTAATCCAAAATAGGATTGGTAAATGTTTGCTGCGCTGATATTGTATTGCTTACAATACAAAATAGGATAAGCAACAGGGTTTGCTTTAGTATGCAATTAATTATTTTCATGTTTTATTTGTTATTTTCATGTCGTATTTTGACCATGCTTCAGTTTAATTCCTTAAAGACTCTGATTTGAGAAACTTGTTAATTATTAATTTAAAAAGGGTTCAATAAAAAATCAAATTACCGGAACAAGGCATTCCGATAATTTGAAACCACACTAAACAACTAACCACAGTTATTAAAAGGTATGTTCTTTTTAATGCCGTCTTTATTTAGAATTTACTTCGGATGTAATTTTTCTAATAAAATCGGTTTCTGATTTTTTATAAGGCGTTCCATCTGTATGGAACACTTCATGGAACCATACTGGCGGTGCTGACGTATATTTCTTTGTCCAGCTGTCCCACGGAAACTTAGTTTGTGTTTTTCCATCAACTAATCCCCAATTCATCATGGCAATTTTATTTTCTTTTGCTATTGGCAAAAATCCTTCAAAAGTGCTGCCATTTGGTCTGGCCATATATTCCGTACACAATAATGGCTTTCCGTAACGTTTTAATTCTTTTATTCTGTTTGAAAAGTCTGCAGGTTTGTCATAACAGTGGAAAGAAATAATATCTGATTGTTTCAGTTGTAATTTTAAAATGGGTTTCATGCCTTTTTCAGACCAGTCACCAGCCCAAACGCCTGATGTTAAAGGCTGTGATGGATTAACTGAACGCGCCCATTCAAAAGCTTTTTCTAAGAGTTTATAAACTAAATCTTCTTTATTAGCAGTTTCTACTTTATCATAAGCAGGCCTGTTCATGTTATCCGGCTCATTCCAGATATCCCAACCTAAAATTCGATTGTCGTTTTTAAAATGCGATACTGTTTCTTTAATATATTTTTCTAAACGCGGCGTTTGTTTTTCATCCAAAAGTGCTTTTTGTCCCGGTGACTGCACCCAGCCCGAGTTGTGCAGAAAAGGCTTTGGATCTCTTTGTTTTCCTGATACAGGAAATGGGTCCCAACAAGAATCGAACAAAACAAATAATGTTTTTATATGGTGTTTATCTGCTATAGCCAAATATTCCTCCATTCTTTTATAAAATCCTTCTGCATCGTCTTTATGCAATAGATCATGCAGATAAACGCGCATCACATTCATTCCTATGCTTTCTGCCCAACCTAATTCCTCTTCTATTTTTTTAGGATCAAATGTTTCTGCCTGCCACATTTCTAACTGGTTAATGGCATTACCAGGTGTGAAATTGGCTCCAACCAGCCATGGCTGTTTTGCATACCAGTTGTTGGCCTTCTCTTTGCTCCAGATTGTTCTTTCTGTAACAGGAATTTCGATTGGGCTTTGTTCGGTTTTAACTTCATTTTTGCTTTTGTTGCAGCTCAATGTTAGTACCGAAAATAAAGCAATAGCTATAAATTTATTTTTATTTTTCATCATAAAAGATATTGTGATTTTTGGCTTAAAATTTTCCACCTTCTGTTTTGGTTTTAGGGCATTTAATTAAAAAAATACTTTTTTAGGATTTTATTTTGTATTAGCAAAAAATAAGTAATATTGCAACCGATCTAAAGATGTATATCTTGATTTCTGTTAAAATAAATGGGATGTTCTTTTAGCAATACAATAATTTATACCAAAAAATATCATTTTAATTTTTGACCAAAGTAGCATATAGGCAATATAATCTTAATGCCATTTTGTTTCACAATTGTGTTCAAATGATGCAAATCACTTATAAAAAACCTTGTAAATCCAAATACAAATCAAAATGAATACTTATGACACAATTGGAAAAGCTATTTTTATAAAAATTAATAAAAACATTCACATGCAAAGGTTTTTCAAAATAGTGACATTGATTTGTCTTTTGTTTTTGTCAGCTTCAGTTTTTGGTCAGGAATATTATTTCAAACATTATAAAGTAGAGAATGGTATGTCAAATAATTCTGTTTTGGCTTCCATTCAGGACAAAGATGGTTTTTTATGGTTTGGTACCAAAGATGGTTTGAATCGGTTTGACGGCTATCATTTCAAAACATTTCGCAGCGGATCAAACCCCAAAACATCATTAGGAATAAACTACATTCAATCGTTGCATGAATTCAAAAATTATATTTGGGTAGGAACTGATAAAGGATTGTATTCGTATGATAAAAAGTTGGAGAAATTTACTTTTTTAAATGAAGCTATCAATAATCGTATTAATGATATTGATAATGATTTAAAAAATAATTTATGGTTTATTTCTATTGGAACATTGGTTAAATATAATGTTGATACAAAAGAGACTATTCTGTTTGATAGAAATTCCTTTTATGCCACTTCAATTACCTGTGATAAAAATGGCGTAATCTGGGCATCCTCTTATGATGATTTATATCGTTATTCTGAAGCTACTCAAAGTTTTGACAAAATTAATGTTCAGTTACCAAATACTGCTTTTTCTATTTCAGTTATTTATGCATTAGATGCAAATTCAATTTTAATTGGTACGCGGGATCATGGCGTTTACAAATATGATGTTTTAAGTGGAAAAACTGCACCTTTTATCAATGGTACCGAAAAACCGGTTTTTGTCAGACAATTTAAAAGAAATAACAACGAATTGTGGATTGCCAGTGAGTCTGGTGTATACATTTACAATTTAGGAAATAAAACAATCCGAAATTTACGCAAGAGTCCAAGTGATCCTTATGCAATTTCAGATAACGCTGCTTATTGTATCACTATTGATAAAGAAAATGGTGTGTGGATTGGTACCTATTTTGGCGGAGTAAATTACCATCAAAAGCAATACGATCAGTTTAAGAAGTACTTTCCCCGCAAAAGTGAAAATGCAATTGTAGGCAGCGCCGTTCGTGAAATCCATAAAGACAATCAGGGAAATCTGTGGATTGGCACTGAAGATGCCGGAATTAATAAATTTAATCTACAAACAAAGAAATTCGTCAATTTTCAGCCCAATGGCACAAAATCAGGACTTTCTTTTTATAATATCCATGCCGTTTTACCAAGAGGAAATAAAATCTGGATAGGAACTTTTGAACATGGATTGGATGTCATGGATGCCAATTCCGGAAAAGTTATAAAACATTATGACCATACTTCGAGTAATTTAAGAAGTGATTTTATTATTACTTTTTATGAAACTCCCGAAAAAAAATTATATGTAGTAACCTCCTTGGGAATCTATTTATATGATGATAAAAATGATAGTTTCAAAATTTGTGATGCTTTTTCAGAAACTACACATTTTACTTGTATGTTTAGGGACAGGGACGGAAATTTATGGGCAGGATCCTATCGTGACGGGCTGTTTTACTACAATTCAAAAACTAAAGAAAAAGTTGTTTACAGACATGATTTTAAAAATGATAAAAGCATCAGTAATGATTTCATCACTTCCATTTTTCAGGATCAGCAAAATAACCTGTGGATCGCAACCGAAAATGGCCTGAACTTATTTGATTTCAAAAAAAAGGAATTCAAAAAATTCACGACCAAAGATGGCTTTCCAAGCAATGTAATATATTCCATTCTACAGGATGAACAGCAGAATTTATGTATTACAACTTCAAAAGGATTAGTGAAATTTAATTACAAAACTAAGTCCGTTAAAATTTTTACAACAGCAAACGGATTGCTGAGCGACCAATTCAATTACAGTTCGGCTTTTAAGGATTCTAATGGGGATATGTATTTTGGAAATCTTAATGGGATGATTAGTTTCAATCCTAAAAATTTCAGTACAAACAAATACAATCCTCCCATATTTATTACCGGGCTTCAAATAAACAATCAGGATGTCGTAGTAAATGATGCAGATTCTCCGCTTGACGAATCTATTTCGTATATCAAAAAAATTACTTTAAACAATCATCAGTCTAATTTTAATATCGATTTTGCCTCGTTAAGCTATACAGCTCCTGAACTTACGCAATATTGGTACAAATTGGAAGGGATCAATGATGACTGGGTATATCTGGACAAAAACAATAAAGTGTTTTTTACAGAGCTTCCATCCGGTGATTATAAATTTAAGGTAAAATCTTTAAGTGTTAACGGAATCTGGAGCAAAGAAGCTGTTATTGAGCTTTCGATTTTACCACCATTCTGGGCAAGTGGTTATGCTTTTTTTGGTTACTTTTTATTAATATCAGGCTGTGTTTATTGGCTTTTGCGCAGATATCATAACAAGAATATCAAGGAGAATAACCAAAAAATAGCAAATCTTAACAACGAAAAAGAGAAGGAAATTTATCATGCCAAAATTGAATTTTTTACGAATGTTGCCCATGAAATCCGAACTCCGTTAACTTTAATTAAAAGTCCTTTAGAAAGTCTGCTAAAGCGAACTTATGAATCTCCGGAAATTGTACAGAATTTATCCATAATGGAGAAAAATACCTCCCGATTATTAAATCTGGTTAATGAATTGCTCGATTTTAGAAAGACCGAGATGGAAGGTTTGGGATTAACTTTTGTTGAAACCAATATATCTGTATTGGTCAGACAATTAGAATCGGAATTTACTCCTTTAATTGAAGAAAAAAAGATCCAATTTAAACTGGAACTGGGTGAAAAGAATATTTATGCTTTTGTTGATGAAGAAGCCATTAGAAAAATTCTCAGCAATCTAATCAGTAATGCCATAAAATACGCCAAAAGCGAAGTGATCATTACGTTATTCAGAGATGAAAATTCTTTGGAATTTATAGTTAAGAATGATGGAAATTTAATTCCAAAAGGTCTTAAAAGTAAAATTTACGAACCTTTCTTCAGAATATTAGGCTCCGAAACCCAAATAGGCACCGGAATTGGACTGTCACTCGCCCATTCATTAACAGAATTGCATAACGGAACTTTAAAATTAAAGTTCTTAGACGATTCTATGAATACTTTTGTCCTGCAATTGCCGTTGCGTCAGGCAAGTGAGTTTCACCTTTATAAGGATACTTCAGAAACTGCCATAAAAGAGAGCAATGAAGAGTTTGAAAATGAGATTATAGCTAAAAATGTTAAAACACAAATACTTGTTGTGGAGGATAATTTGGAGCTGCTTAATTTTATAAGTAAAGAGCTTGGCAAAGAATACAAAATTTTTAAAGCTGCTAACGGAGAAGAGGCATTAAAAGTAATTCATAACGAAACCATACATATTGTGATCAGCGATATTACAATGCCAATTATGGATGGAATTGAGTTGTGCGACCGCATTAAGTCTAACATTGAAACGAGCCATATTCCGGTAATTTTATTGACTGCCCTAAGCGCCGTACAATCCCGAATTAAAGGACTGGAATCAGGTGCTGATGCTTATATTTCTAAGCCCTTTTCGATGGATTTTATATTAGCTCAGATTGATAATTTAATATCTAACAGACGCCATGTCATGGAATATTATGCAAGTTCTCCCTTATCGCATTTAAAGACAATTGCCCATAATAAAACAGACGAAGATTTCATTAAAAAATTAGATGCTATCATAGATCAGAATATGGCAGATACTAACCTGAGCGTCGAATCATTAGCTGATATATTGCATATGAGCCGCTCCACTTTATATCGCAAAATAAAAGATATATCTAACTTAAGCCCAAACGAACTTATTAATAATGCCCGCCTAAAAAAAGCAGCAGAATTATTGCTTTCCGGTAAATACAAAGTCTATGAAATTTCTGAAATAGTGGGCTACAATTCGCAGTCAAGTTTCAGCAGAAATTTTCAAAAGAGCTTTGCCATGTCGCCTTCTGAATTTATTAATAATGGCAATTAATTCAGGTTGCTAATTCAAATAAGTTATTTATTTATGCTTTAAGAACCAGAAATACAATTTTCTTTTATAATTATATCCAGTGGCATAAAATGAGTGTTATCTAAACTTTCCTGCAAAATAATTTTTTTATACAGGTAATTTATTCCCATGTACCCCTGCTCTTCTGGTTTTTGATTGATTAAAAAATCAATTATTCCTGAATTTAAATAGGTTATATTCTCTTTTAAGAGGTCATAACCAATTATCCTTATTCCTTTTATATTTTGCATCTCTAAAAATTGAGCTACAATATAAGCCCTGGAATTAGGTACAAATATACTGCTGATGTTTTTAAACATTTCCAACGTAAGCAGATTTACATCAGGATCTTTGATGGTAATTTCAGAAAAACTAAAAGTAGTTAGTTCAGGATGTTCTTCAAAAAAAGTATAAAATCCTTTGATACGCTGTAAATAAACAGAAGTATTGTCTATTTCTTTAGCTATTTTAACTATAAGCACATTACGCTCATTTTTTACTGCAAAACTAATGAGTCTTCCGGCCAAATAACCGCTCTTAAAAGCATCCTGACCAATATAATAATGATCTATTTTATCCTTAATATCAGAGTCAATCATCACTACCGGTTTATTCCTTTTTTTATATTCTTCTAAAAATACGATTGACTCTTCATGAAAAATAGGAGAAAAAAGCAATCCATCACATTCAAAGCCAAGTACATTAGATACCATTGCCTGAAATGACATGCTGTCAAAATCATAAAGAAAATAATGCAGTTCGATCCCAAACTTGCCAAAATCATCTGCGGCCTTTTTTACTCCGTTTAACTGAGTTCCCCAATATTCCAGTTTCTCAGATTTTGGCAAAAAAACAGCTATTTTACATTTTCTGTTTGAAGCCAGATTACTTGCAAAAATGTTTCGCTTAAATCCGTGTTTTTTAATTATGGCATTTACCTTATCAATATTCTCTTGCGAGACCTGACCACGCTTATGAATAATTCTGTCTACTGTTCCCGGAGAAACATTAGCTAGTTCAGCTATTTCTTTAATTGTTATGATATTCGTGAAGTTTAAGTTAAATAATTCAATGAAAGTAGTAAAATTAATTTTTTTATTTCAAAAAACATTCTAATATAGAAGTTTTTCCTATACATTTGCAAAACACGTGTACGTACACGCAATTTCAGTAATACTTAGAGTCAATAGCAATTATAAATATTAAATGAGTTTTCGATGTTTAATTTAAAAGGAAAAGTAGCTCTTGTTACTGGTGGTTCAGGAGTTTTAGGCAGTAATATGGCAGAAGTTTTAGCCAGACAAGGTGTAATCACATTTGTCCTTGGGCGAACACTTGAAAAAGTGCAAACAACTGTTGATAAAATAACAAGCCAAGGTGGAGAAGCATTTGCGGTAAAGGGAAATGTTTTAAATCAGGAAGAATTGGAAGAAACGCGCGACCTTATTATTAAAAAATACGGCCGCCTCGATATTTTGATTAATGCTGCAGGAGGCAATATGCCGGGTGCTACTATCGGACCTGATCAGGCTATTTATAACTTGAATACTGGTGATCTGCAAAAAGTCCTTGATCTTAATGTCATTGGAACTATTTTGCCTACACAGGTATTCTCTGAGGTTTTTGCAAAACAAAAAAGCGGTATAATTATCAATATCTCTTCAGCATCAGCAGAGCGTCCTTTGACAAGGGTTGTTGGATATTCAGCCTCTAAAGCTGCAATCGATAACTTTACAAAATGGATGTCTGTAGAACTGGCATCAAAATACGGAGAAGGAATCCGTGTAAATGCTATTGCTCCTGGATTTTTTATAGGTGAGCAAAACAGGGCTTTATTGCTTACTCCGGAAGGTGAATTAACTCCAAGAGGAGTCAAAATTATTGATCATACTCCAATGGGACGTTTTGGTGTGCCTGAAGATTTAGATGGAGTTTTATTATTTCTTTGCAGTGATATGTCTAAATTCGTAACAGGAACAATTATCAAAGTCGACGGAGGTTTTGGTGCAACAAGTATCTAATTAGAATTAAAAGTATATAAATTATGGAACAAACATGGAGATGGTACGGACCAAATGACCCGGTACAATTAGCTGATGCAAGACAAGCCGGAGCAACCGGAATCGTGACTGCATTACACCATATTAAAAATGGACAGGTGTGGGAAGTAGATGAGATCATGAAACGAAAAAATGAGATCGAGGCTGCGGGATTGACTTTTTCAGTTGTCGAAAGTATTCCGGTACATGAAGACATTAAAAAACAATCAGGCGATTATTTGAAATACATAGAAAACTATAAAGAAAGCATCAAAAACCTGGCAGCGTGCGGTGTTCATATTGTTTGTTATAATTTCATGCCAGTTTTGGACTGGACAAGAACTGATTTGTCATATGAAATGCCTGATGGATCTAAAGCTTTACGTTTCGATATCAATGAATTTGCCGCTTTTGAATTATTCATTCTAAAACGTCCGGGAGCAGAAGATACCTATACAGAAGCACAAAAAGCCAAAGCCAAAACAACATTTGAAAAATTGACTGATGCTGGCAAATTAAAATTGCAGCAAAATATTATCGCTGGTTTACCTGGTGCAGAAGAATCATATTCTGTTGAAGATTTCCTGAAAGTGCTTCAAGGATATGATGGCATCGATGCCAATAAGCTAAAAGAAAATTTATATTATTTTTTACGTGAAATTGTTCCGGTAGCGGAAAGTGCAGGTGTTAAAATGGCAATTCATCCAGATGATCCTCCCTATCCAATTTTAGGATTACCAAGAGTCGTGAGTACAGAAGCTGATTTAGTGCAGCTGCTAAATGCTATTGATTCTCCTTCAAACGGATTCTGTATGTGTACGGGTTCTTATGGGGTAATTGCTGATAACGATTTGTCAGGAATGATTGATCGTAATGGAGAAAAAATGAATTTCATACATTTAAGAAGTACACAGCGCGACAAAGAAGGCAATTTTTACGAGGCAAACCATTTAGAAGGCGATGTGGACATGTACGAAGTGGTAAAATCTATCGTAAAGATGGAAAGAAAAACCAACAGAATCATTCCGATGCGACCGGATCACGGACATCAAATGCTGGATGACCTGAAGAAAAAAACAAATCCGGGATATTCCGGAATTGGCCGTTTAAGAGGATTAGCCGAATTACGAGGATTAGAATTAGGAATTAAAAGAAGTTTATAAATAATAGTTTTCCACCTTCACTTTTTTGCAAATAAATTGTGCGAGGTGGGGAATCATTCAATAACAAAAGAGCGTCATAACCGCAAGCTTTTTAGCATCGTCTGAGATTGTCAATAGAAATTTGATAAGGAATAAACAACTATTCAGCATTTTACCTAATTTAGTCGGTTTCACTAAGATTAGATTTTTAAAGTTTCAGGCAATTCTGCTGAATCCAGCCAAAATCTCATAGGAAGAAAATTTTAGAAGAAATGAAATTATCTGGATGACAAAAAGTACGATGCTATTGAATATAATTAAAATACTACTGAACCATCTGTACCGCAAATTCGCGCAAGCAAAAACGGCCTGTACCCGATTGCTTGTTTTTCGCTTTTTATTCATTTTTTTATTCATTTTTTATGGCAAAGTATCTGCACAGGAATTTTTATTTAATCCTATAGAAGGCAGAGAGCAACTTAACGAAGAAAAAATCCGGAATTTTATTGAACTGAACGATGGCAGAATTGGGGTTTTTACAGAAGGCATGCTTAATTTATATGACAGCAATGGTTTCAAAACAATAGAAATAGATGATGAGAATGCTATTCCATTAACCTCTTACACCGGGTTTCACCACAGCTATATCGAAAACAATCATATTTGGTTCAAATCTGGCGGAAAACTAAGCCTGATTAATATTTCTAAGGAAAAATGTGAAACTGATCCTCTAAAAGCATTAATCTCTCTCGGATTTAAAGAAAAACCGACTGATTTATTTGTTGATCAAAAAAAAGATATTTGGATAGTTTCTGCCACAGGTAAAATATTGTGTTATGAACAGGCTTCAAAAAAAGTAATTCTATTTTTAAAAAATTTCAATACAGATTCTGGTTCAGATGACGATGTATTTTATGACCTCGTTCTTCATAAAAACCAGCTATATTTATTTTATAAGTCGGGCCTCATTCGTTGTTTTGATCGTTCATCTGCCAAAGAAATTTACAAACGTTTTATTGTTAAAGATCCCGGTAATAACTTTACCCAATGGCTGCATGCTGCCTCAGTAAAAAATTATATATATGTTGTCAGGGGTGGAATTCGTAAAGGACAGCTATTACGGTTTGATACTCAAACCCGGGAATCAATAAAAATATTGCAAAGTAATTCCTATTGGCTCAACAGCTTTGCCGCAAATAAAAAAGGGGACTTTCTCATGAGCTCACGCGAAGGATTTTGGAGTTTTAAAGCGAATAGTACTCATGGAACTTTCTATCCTGAATTGGATTTATATGGAGATCAA
This sequence comes from uncultured Flavobacterium sp., assembly GCA_965650235.1. Classification (GTDB taxonomy): domain Bacteria; phylum Bacteroidota; class Bacteroidia; order Flavobacteriales; family Flavobacteriaceae; genus Flavobacterium. The sequence goes on from CBFGNY010000056.1 coordinate 17,669, forward strand.
AAAATTAAAACAGAGGTAAGTACCATTTTATTTGACCATCAGGGCGGACTATGGGCTGGTACTTTAAATAAAGGTATTTACTATCATCATACTGATCGTTCTAAGTTTAAGTTTTATCAAAAAAAACACTTTAAACTTCAGGATAAAAACGAATTACAGGTTAATTGCTTTGAAGAAACCAAAGAAGGGAAATTACTTATTGGCACCAATAATGCCTTGTTTGAAGCAGATCTTCCTCTTCATTTTTCTAAAACTTTCAAAACTATACTTCCAAATCTATATTGCAACTCTCTTTTTAAGGACTCTGCCGGACTTATATGGATCTCTACTTCTAAGGGATTATATGTGCTGGACAAAAATAACATTATAAAAAATTGCACTGCAATAGCTACTAATTATGTCTTTGAGACCACCAATGGTGACTTGCTCATTTGTACAGCCGATGGAATCTCAAAATGGAATAAATCTCTGAATTCATTTGGTCTGATTCCATTAATAACTTCGTTACCAAACGTGCTGCAAATAACACAGTGGAATAATCAATTGATCGGTATTTCATACAAAGGCCCTTTTTTGATGAATCTAACCGGAACTAAGGTTACTATACCCGGGAGAGAAAATCAGAAAAAGCTCCCAATGTTCAGTCAAAAAAACCATAAATACACCTGTGTACTGGCTGATTCTGATCAGGATTTATGGATAGGTACTTACAATGGTCTTACAGTATGGGATACTAAAAACCATAAATCATATTTATTGAATACTGATAAAGACTTGGTTAATAACAGTATTAAGGCAATAGTTCAGGATAACGATCACTCATTCTGGATTACTACTTCAAGAGGTGTAAGTCATATTATAAAAAAGCGTTCATTAAACAAACTCACTTTTCGAATCATCAATCATGATAAGAATACCGGAGTTTTAGAATATCCTTTTACAGAACGTGCTGCATTTATTTCTGCAAAGTCAGGTCTTTTTATGGGCGGTATAGATGGCATGAATAATCTGCCAGATTCAGATAAAAATGGTCATCAAGCTGCTCTTAATCCCATACTATTGAATTTGAAGTTATTTGGCAAAAATGTATTACCAGGAAAAGATTATAACGGGAATATCGTCCTGAAAAAATCCATGCCTACAACAGATACTTTGGAACTGAAATATAATCAGAATTTTTTCAGCATCAGTTTCTCCGGACTCCACTACAGTAATCCTGAACAGACTTTCTATAAATATAAACTGCATGAAATAGATGAAGATTGGCGCATAGAAAATCCTAAGTCAGCTATTGGAGAAGCTTCATATACCAATATTGCACCAGGCAGATATGTTTTTGAGGTCCAGGCAAGTTCAGATGGAGTAAATTGGCAGGGCAACAAAAAGAAGTTCTTGGTTATCATAACACCTCCTGTCTGGAAAACTCCTGCAGCCCAGTTTCTTTATTTTATAATATCACTGTTGGCTTTAGGTGTGTTTTTAAAAACGATGGCTAAACGTAATGCTGCAATGCATAAAAAAAGACAGGATTATGCTGTTGAAAAAGCAAAATCAGATTTTATCACCAATATGAGCCACGAATTACGAACACCGCTTACCCTTATTATCACACCGTTAAAATCCCTAATCTCAAAAGTAGAAGACCAAAAAATTAAAAATGACCTTATGCGTATAAGTTCCAATAGTGACCTTTTGTTGGATACGGTCAACCAGCTCCTGGATTTTAAAAAAATTGATAACGGAGATGAAGTCCTGCAAGCTCATTTCTTTGACAATCTTTCTTTTCTCACCGAAATTTTTGATGCCTATGAGCCATTAGCATCTGAAAAAGGAATTTTATTATCCTGCAGCATTGACGAACAGAGTACAGATTTATATATAGACAGACAAAAAATAACCCGTATACTCATTAATTTACTTTCTAATGCTATCAAATTTACTGATGTTGGAGGGATAGTCAAAATTTCTGCCACAATTGATAAAGAAGCAAAGACACTTACAATTTTAGTCGAAGATTCAGGTGTGGGCATACCAGCATCAGAAATTGATACTATTTTTGATCGGTTTTATCAGGCCAGCAATCAAAATGGACTGACCAAAGGAAGCGGAATAGGCTTATTTATGGTTAAATATTATGCCGAAATGCATGGAGGATCAGTTAGTGTCAAAAGCATTTTGAATCAGGGTACTGCTTTCAAGGTTGTATTATCTGTTGAAAAAAAGGAATCAGATATTGGTTTTGAATTACCTGCAGAAAAATCCAAAAAAAACATTCTCATAGTTGAAGATCACAGCGTTTTTAGAAACTATTTATTTGATGAACTCAAAGATTCTTATAATGTCATGACTGCAAAAAACGGTTTGGAAGGACTTGAGAAAACAAAACAAAACAGCTTCGATTTAATAATTACAGATTTTATGATGCCTGAAATGGACGGATCGCAATTATGTCAATCCTTAAGAAATACTATTGATACGAGCCATATCCCAATTATCATGCTTACTGGAAGAGCCTCTGATCAGGCACGTTTTGAAGGATATGATGCCGGAGCAGATGCCTATCTTGTAAAACCCTTTGATATTAAACTGCTATTGCTTCGCATCAATAAGCTTTTGGAAATAACCGCCGCCCGAAGACAGGCATTTAAAAACGACAAGGAATTAAATATTGATTCGCTTACCGTAAATGAGCTTGACAAAGCATTTCTTGAACGTGCGTATCAGCACATAGAAAATAATTTATCAAATCCTGATTATACTGTGGAGAAATTTAGCGAAGACATGAATATGGACCGAACTGGTCTGTATAGAAAACTTATTGCGCTTACGGATCATTCTCCTACCAATTTCATTCGTACACTCCGTCTTAAAAAAGCAGCCGAACTATTATTAGACAAGAAACTGACCATTGCAGATGTTTCAGAAAAGACAGGATTTAACAGTATTTCTTATTTTACCAAATGCTTTCATGAAGCCTTTGGCAAAACACCTGGTCAAAGCAGGAATCAAAATGCATCGGGTACTTAAAAATAAGTAAACAAAAAATTTAGGGTCCTCCCCTCCTTTATCTTTTAAAAAACTAACAATTTCAGATTTCAAATAAAAAATCAACGAGAGTTATACTAGTTTCAACATCATTTAAAGTCATTAAAAAGCTCATAAAGTAATTTTATTCTACTAATCACTATCTAATAAATTAATAGAAATGAAAATTATTTATTCATTATTTTTTGCTTTCTGTATTTGTAAAATCAGTTATGGGCAAAATTTCCAAAAAACAAATCAGGGAATTAAAACTGTTATTAACGGCAATACTGTTGAAATACAATTTTATAGTCCGTCAATAGTAAGGGTTATCAAATACCCAGAAGGCAAATCCTTTTCGAAAGAAAGTCTGTCCGTAATTTTAAAACCAGCGAAAACTGCTTTTAGTGTCAGTAAAAATGACAACAATATCATTTTAAAATCTGATCAGTTAAATGTTTCACTCAACTCCGCCTCAGGTAACGTTACATTTGCAGACACATCTCAAAAGATTTTGCTTAAAGAAAAACCTGATGGAATAAAATTTGAACCTTTTGATGATTCAGGCCAAAATACCTATAGTGTTTATCAGGCATTTAGTCTGGACAAAGACGAACCTATTTATGGTTTAGGGCAGCATCAGAGAGGAGACTTAAACCAAAGAAATCAAAAATACCATATGGAACAAGGGAATGCAGAAGATGCTGTAACCTTTTTTCAATCGGTAAAAGGCTACGGACTTTATTGGGATAATTATTCCCCTACGGAATATGTGGATGATGCCAATGGGACCTCATTTAAATCTATAGTTGGCGATGGCGCAGATTACTATTTCATGTTTGGCGGCAATGCCGATGGCGTAATAGGCAAAATGAGAGAACTGACGGGAAAAGCCCCAATGTTTCCATTATGGACTTATGGGTTCTGGCAAAGCAGGGAACGCTATAAAAGCCAGAATGAAACGGTCAATGTAGTTCGAAAATATCGTGAACTCGGCGTTCCTATTGATGGAATCATTCAGGACTGGCAGTACTGGGGGAATAATTATTTGTGGAATGCCATGGAGTTTTTGAATCCGGAATTTTCTAATCCACAAAAAATGGTAGAAGATGTACATGCACTTAATGCCCATATGATTATTTCTATATGGTCTTCTTTTGGTCCACAAACCAAACCCTACAAGGAAATGGACAAAAAAGGAATGCTGTTCAATATTACAACCTGGCCTGAATCCGGATCAGAAACCTGGCCTCCTAATGCAGATTATCCATCAGGAGTGAGAGTTTACGATGCATACAATCCTGAAGCACGAGATATTTACTGGAAATATGCCAATAAAGGATTATTTGCTATGGGAATTGACGGCTGGTGGATGGATTCAACAGAACCCGATCATCTTCAGATAAAACCAGGTGATTACGATACAAAAACCTATTTGGGATCATTCAGAAAAGTACGAAACGCATATCCATTAATGACCGTTGGCGGTGTATATGACCATCAGCGTCAAACCACATCAGACAAACGTGTCTTTATCCTTACCCGATCCGCTTTTGCAGGTCAGCAGCGTTATGGTGCCAATACATGGTCTGGCGATACAGGATCAAGCTGGGAAACACTTCGTAATCAGATACCGGCTGGTTTAAATTTTACATTGACAGGAATTCCGCATTGGAATTCGGACATAGGCGGTTTTTTTGCTGGTGCTTACAATACCTCCTCAGATTATGGATCAGGCTCAAAAAATCCGCTATATCAGGAGTTATATGTTCGGTGGATTCAATTTGGTACATTCAACGCTATGATGCGTTCTCATGGTACGGATGTTCCAAGAGAAATTTACCATTTTGGCAAAAAAGGAGAGCCAATTTATGATGCTATAGCTAAATTCATCAATCTTCGCTATTCATTACTGCCTTACATTTATTCTACATCATGGTA
>CBFGNY010000057.1:0-22475 GCA_965650235.1 uncultured Flavobacterium sp.
CTAACTAATATTTATGCTTAATTTTTGCTGCTCCACAGGTTTTCGTGTTGATCCCTAAAAATCAAAAGTTTTGTTGACAGCAAAAAAACAATAAAAACAAAAAACCCGAATATTGCTATTCGGGTTTTGTGGTACCTCCAGGGATCGAACCAGGGACACATGGATTTTCAGTCCATTGCTCTACCATCTGAGCTAAGGTACCTTGCTTATCACATCACTTTTTCTCTATATTTCGTAGTGTTGGGTGAACGTGTTTGCGGGTGCAAAGATAGAATCATTTTTCGTTTATCCAAAACATTTTTTTAAAAAAATCAATTCGTACCTTCGCATTGGTAAATAAATAAATATGGTTTTAACAGTTGATGTTGGTAATACCCGAATTAAAGCTGCTGTCTTTGAGGGGAATACTGTTCTTGAAAGTTTTGTTTTTGAGAAAAAAGAGCTTGAAAAAAAAATTGAAAAAATTTTAAAAAAATTTCAAAATTGCTCTGATTTGGTTGTCGCATCGGTTGGAAATGTCGAAAAACAATCTTTTTTGAATTTAGAAAGACGGCTTAACATTCATTTTTTGACTCATGAAGATACTTTTCCTTTCATTAATAAATATGCAACTCCAAAAACTTTAGGGATTGACAGAATGGTTTTGGCTGCTGGGGCGACTTTACAATTCCCTAAACAAAACAGATTGGTGATAGATGCCGGAACATGCATAACCTACGATTTCATCGACGAATCTGACAACTATTTAGGAGGAGCTATTTCTCCGGGCTTGCGATTGCGTTACGAAGCATTGCATAATTACACGGCTAAGTTGCCTTTGCTGGGTTTAGAAGCGCCGGAATCATATATAGGGGATACTACTGCACAAGCGATACATTCTGGGGTTGTGAATGGCTTCGTCTATGAGGTTGACGGTTTTATCGATGAATATCGTACAAATTTTTCAAATTTTATAATAATTTTAACGGGAGGCGATACAGATTTTTTGGCTAAACGATTAAAAAATACCATATTTGCCAATTCAAATTTCTTGCTTGAGAGTTTGAACCAAACATTTCAATATAAAATCAACAATGATTAAAAAAATTATACTAAGCGCTTGTTTGCTTATTTCGTTCGTTTCATTAGCTCAGCAAGGTACCGCCTCTCCTTATTCTTTTTACGGAATTGGAGATGTACGATTTAAAGGGACCTTAGAAAACAGGTCGATGGGAGGTGTTTCGGTTGAACAGGATAGTATTCATTTGAATGTAGAAAATCCGGCAAGTTATGCCAGTCTCATACAGACTACTTTTACTGTGGGAGGTACTTACGGAACTTCAAAAATAAAATCAGATACTGAAAAAGCCAGTGCTACAAGGTCAACTTTTGATTATTTGCTTTTAGGGATTCCAATGGGCAAATTTGGAGCAGGATTTGGTTTAATTCCGGTTTCATCAGTAGGTTATAAAATCAGAGATGATAATTCAGCTGTTGAAGGTGAAACAAGTAGACAATATGAAGGAGAAGGAGGTCTGAATAAAGTTTTTTTAGCATTAGCATATAAAATAAAACCAAACTGGAATGTGGGTGCCGATATGCAATATAATTTTGGGAAAATTGAAACTACCAGTATAGAAGCTATTACCGGAGTTTCAAGTGCTACAAGAGAGATTAATACTTCTACGTTGTCCGGAGTTAATTTTAATATTGGTACGATGTATCAAACTAAAATCTACAAGAAAATGGAATTGTTTACCAGCTTGGCCTATACATTTGGAAGTAATCTAAATTCAGACAGTGAAAGGAATATTGAAGTAGATGGTGATACCGGTACAATTAATGAATCGGATAGCTCAACTTTAAGCTTGCCAAATAAATTAACTATTGGCGCAGGTATTGGAGAAGCAAGAAAATGGTTAGTAGGTACAACGTTAGCTTTTCAGGGCAGTGGTCAGTTTGAAAATTATTATAATACAAGAGAAAATGTGCGTTATGAAAAATACGCAAAATATGCAATTGGCGGATATTACCTTCCAAACTATACTTCATTCTCAAGTTATTTTAGCAGGATTACTTACAGAGCAGGATTAAAATATGAAAAAATTGGCCTTGTGGTGAATAATGAATCAATAAAAGATGTTGGTTTGACATTGGGAGCAGGTTTTCCTATTACCGGATCTTTTTCTAATGTGAATTTTGGAATTGAATACGGTAAAAAAGGAACCGTTTCTTCCAATTTGATTCAGGAAAATTACATAAATTTTAGCCTTAGTTTCTCTTTTAATGATAAATGGTTCGTGAAAAGTAAGTTCAACTAATGCTTTATTTGGTTTTTATTAGCTCAGCAGAATTTACTACATTTGGCGGATGAATTTACCAAAAAGACATAATATCATAACCGTTGTCACAGTTTTTGCTGTGACACTGTTTTTTGGATGCGAAAGTAATTTTAAGGAGGTTCAGAAAATTAACTTTTCAGAATTTTTTCCTGCTACAGATGCTGATACAGTCAATATAAAATACACAGATTCGGGCCGTATAACCGGTGTTTTGAAAAGCCGAAAAATGTTGGATTATGCGAGTGTTGATTTTCCCTTTACCGAATTCCCGAAAGGTATTGATGTTACATTGTATGATAAAAAGCAAAAACGTACTTTTATTTTGGCAAATTATGCAGTTTCGTATAAACAGACCGGTATAATTGATTTACAGGGAAAAGTAAAAATTACTTCGGAAGCCGGGCAGGTTCTTGAAACAGAACAATTGTATTTTGATCAGAAAAACGAATGGTTTTACACCGAAAGAAAATTTAAGCTTACAGATGCTAAAGGTGTTTCGAATGGTCAGGGAATAGATTTTAGTAAAGATTTTAAAGTGATAAATTCACAACGGGTAAGCGGAGAAATAGAAGCCAACGAAGATTAAAAATTAAAAATTATGAATTACTTAAAATATACACAATACGTTTACTTATTAATTGCAGTTGCTTTTATTTATGACGGAATTACAAAGCTGAGTGATTCGAATGAAACGCCTTGGCTGAGTTTTTTGATTGCAGGTGTAAGTGTTTTTATGTTTTTTTTCAGGAGAAAATTTTCTAAGAAATTTGACGATCATTATAAAAAACAATAAAAATGGAAATTAGTATTATAATACTATGTTTAATACTATCAGCCTTTTTTTCAGGAATGGAAATAGCTTTTGTTTCCTCTAATAAGATTTACCTTGAAATCGAAAAGAAACAAGATAACTTTGTTTCCCGAATATTAACGAAGCTTACCGCAAAACCCTCTAAATTTGTCGCAGCAATGCTTATTGGAAACAATGTAGCATTAGTTGTTTATGGTTTTTTTACTGCAGATCTGATCCTGCAAGGCATTACAAATTTAGGTTATGAATTTTCTGGATACACAAATTTATTTCTTCTCACTTTTATTTCTACTTTTATTGTTTTAATAACTGCAGAGTTTTTTCCAAAAATCTTATTTCAAATTTATGCTAACTCTTTAATTAGGGTTTTTGCTGTTCCGGCTTATATTTTTTATCGGTTATTCTATTACATCTCAACTTTTTTTATCTGGATTTCGGATTTTATTTTGCGAAAATTTTTTAAAACTGAAGGAGATCAGGTTCAATTATATTTCAGTAAAATTGAATTAGGAAATTACATTACTGAGCAGATGAATTCTGTTGAAGACAATGAAGAAGTTGACTCTGAAATTCAGATTTTTCAGAATGCATTAGAATTTTCGGGCATGAAGGCACGTGATATTATGACACCCCGCACAGAAATTGTAGATATAGACTTGTTTGATACTGTTTCTGATCTTAAAGAATTATTTGTAGAAACAGGCTATTCGAAGATCATTGTAAGTCAGAATTCCCTTGATGATATTGTGGGTTATGTACATTCTTTTGACTTGTTTAAAAAGCCAAAAACAATAAAATCGGTTTTAATGGCAGTGGAGTTTGTGCCCGAAACAATTTTGATAAAAGATGTCTTGAGTCTGCTTATCAAAAAAAGAAAAAATGTTGCAGTTGTTTTAGATGAATATGGGGGAACTTCAGGCATCATAACTATAGAAGATATTGTAGAAGAGCTTTTTGGTGAAATTGAAGACGAGCATGATTTGGACGAAGAATTAATTGAGCAGGAAATAGGAGAAAATGAATATCTTTTTTCGGCAAGGTTAGAGGTGGCCTATTTAAATGAAACATATAAATTAGATATTCCCGAAAATGATTCTTACGGAACTTTAGGTGGATTTATAATGGATTTTACAAAAGATATCCCTCAAAAAGGTGAAAAAATAAGTGTTGGAGACTATCATTTTGTGATAGAAGAATGTTCCAACAAGAAAATCGAATTAGTAAAAATGACTATAAAGGAGTAATTTTTTTATTAATTAAAAAAAAATGTGCAAAATAAAACACTAGTTGTATTGTTATTAACTAGATAATTGTATTTTCGCAAACTGAATATAAAATTAACTATAATAAAAATGGCAGTTTTAGCAAAAATTAGACAGCGTTCCGCACTATTGATAGGAGTTATTGCACTTGCATTATTTGCATTTATAATACAGGATCTTTTCAGTAGCGGTAGTTTTGGTCAAAGTTCAAAGGATGTAGGAAGCATCGATGGAAAGGATATTTCATTTGAAGACTTTAGAGTTAAAGTTAGTAATGTTGAAAAAAGTGGACAGGGAATTACTTCCACTGAAGCTGCAAACAGAGTATGGGACCAGGAGGTTTCAATCGCCTTATTGTCAAGTCAGTTTGATAAATTAGGGTTGAGAGTGGGAGAAAAACACCTGTTGGAAGTTTTAAAAGCAGATCCTAATATTGGTAAAAACCCAATGTTCTTAAATGCAGCGGGAATGTTTGATATTGCTAAATTCAAACAATACTTTAAAGCAAATCCTGAAGCAGCCCAGTTTATTACTGAAAAAGAAAAAGACGCTGAATTAAATGCGAAATTTCAAATCTATAACACGCTTGTAAAATCAGGCCTTTACACTACTGCCAGCGAAGGGAAACTAAAATATGAAATGGAAGCCAACAAGGTGAATTTTGCATATGCTGCCGCATTATATTCTTCTATTAAAGATAGTGAAGTGAAAATTTCTGATTCAGAGATTGTGGATTATATGAAGAAAAACGAGAAAAAGTTTAAAGCAGATGCAACTCGTGAAATTCAATATGTATTAGTTGAAGACAAACCTTCAAAAGAAGATGAAGCTGAAATTAAAGCTAAAATTACAGCTTTATTAAATGGAAGAGTGGAGTATAATGCTAAAACCGGTAAAAATGATACATTGCCTGGATTTAGAAATGCAACTGACATTGCTGAATTTGTAAATGCTAATTCAGATGTACCTTACGATTCAACCTATATTGCTAAAAATTCTTTGCCTGCAGTTGATGCTGATAAATTATTCAGTTTAGCTCCTGGTCAAATTTATGGGCCATATGTTTTTGGAAAATATTATGCTATTTCTAAATCTTTAGGATTTAAAGCTGGAGTTAATGCAAAAGCAAGTCATATTTTAATTGGTTACGAAGGATCTCAGACTCCAAACCAAAAAGAAAAAAGAACAAAAGAAGAGGCCAAAGCAAAAGCTGAAGGTATTTTAGCACAGGTTCAGGCTAATCCGGATAGCTTCATGATGCTGGCTTTTACAAGTTCTGATGATTCATCTGCACAACAAGGTGGCGATTTAGGATATTTTGGTCCAAATCAAATGGTAAAGCCTTTCAATGATTTTGTATTCAGTAACGGAATTGGAAAAGTTGGTTTAGTTGAAACTCAATTTGGATTTCATATTATCAAAATTACTGACAAACAAGATGGAATTCGCTTAGCTACAATTGCTCAAAAAATTCAACCTTCTGAGGCTACTTCTGATAAAGTATTTACATTGGCAACTAAATTTGAAATGGAGGCTGCCGATAAGGATTTTAACGCTACAGCTAAACAATTAGGATTAAAAGTGGAAGCCCCTGTAACAGCAAAAGCTATGGATGAAGCTTTTGGACCATTAGGAAATCAACGTTCTATTGTAAGATGGGCATTTGATAAAGAAACAAAAGAAGGGGATGTAAAACGTTTTGAAATCGCAAATATTGGTCACGTAATTGCACAATACAAAAGCGAAAACAAATCAGGTTTAGTGTCTGTTACGTTAGCAAGACCTTATGTGGAGCCAATCTTGAAAAACAAGCGAAAAGCAGAGATATTAAAAGCTAAAATGGCAGGTTCAAGCCTTGAAGCTATTGCTAAAAGTGCAGGAGTTAAAGTACAACAAGCAACTAATGTTACTATGGAAAACCCAACTTTACCAGGTGGTGTAGGTCAGGAGCCTAAAGTAGTTGGAAATGCATTTGCTTTAGCGCCAAATAAAGTTTCTGCTCCAATTGAAGGAAATACAGGAGTTTATGTTGTAAAAAACATCAGTACTATTAAAGCACCAGCTATCGCAAATCATGCTGAATATGTATCTAAAATAAAAGCCCAAAGTGCATCTGATGCAAGCAGAATTTTACCTGCTTTAAAAAGTAATGCTAAAATTGAAGATAATAGATTGCAATTCAATTACTAGTTTAGTAATAACAAAAAATATAAAAAAACCCGAAACGCTTCAAAACGTTTCGGGTTTTTCTTTGTTTTTAAAATGCAGAATGTAAGGTTTTTACGTATTTAATTACGATGAGTTCTTTAAGATATATGGGATGATCGAAATATGATTTAAAAAATTTGGGATATTCAAATTATTGCATTTAATTTGTTAGAATTTTTGCTTTTAATAAAGTAGGTTTTATTATGTTAATGCTAAATAAAAATCAGACGAATGATAGATAAGCTCAATATTAATCATGTATTTAATTTTCGTTATGTTTAATTTGTTAAGAAAAAAACCTAAGGTATATTCTAAAATCGAAAATCATATTTTTGGTATAATTACAGAACTTCTAAAAGTTAGTACTACAGATATTAATGTTGATGAATTAGGAGGGAAATACTATTTGAGTAATGAAGAACAACACTTTAAAGTTACTATATTAAGTAATGATTATGTGATCAGGCTAACTAACACCCGTGATTCTGTTGCCGAAAAATATGATAAGGTTTTTGTTGAGCATGTTTTAAAAGCAGTGAAGGAAGAGAAACATCGAAGAATGGAACTGGTATATGATTCTATTACAAACAGTATAGAAAAAATGGCAGAGCGCTTACATAACACTCTTATAGAATCTAACGAACTGGAAACTCAAAAAGTTCGTCGTCTTGAATCAAAACATGTTAAAGACAAAAAAGTGAATTAATAATCTATTTTAGATAATTTATCTCTGTAAAATCATTTTCTCAAAAGAAAGAATAGTTTCATATCCTTTTTTTGCGAAGTATGCTGATGGATTTTCTTTAGAAACAGCCATTACGAAATCACCGCCCCAGGCACCAAGACTTTTAATTACTCCGTTGAAATCCGGAAAAATCATTTCTTTAATAGTTTGCAATTCTAAAATGTTACTTAGGTGAATCTCGTGATTCTCTAAGGATTGAGCGAATTCTTTTAAGGTCTGAGCCTTAATAACAGTATCAGTAATTTTGTTGTTATTGATGATGTTTTTGGCTAAATGATTATTTTTATTATTGTAATATGCTTTTATGGCAGTTTTGCTACTCTGCTTTTTATTCAGATAAACAAAATAGATGTTTTCAGTGAAATTGGGATTGAAATTCACTTGTTCGACAACAGGTAAATCTTGTTCTAAACGATAAATAATTGGTGTGTCATTTTGAGCACACGCAATATCATAACCGCTGCCGCCAAAACTGTTTTTAAGTAATGTGAAGGCATCAATTTGTGTCCACTGGGCAATGTTGTTAAGTAAAGTTGAAGATGTACCCAATCCCCAATTTTTAGGAAATGTAAGGTGAGTGCTTATTTTATATCCGTTTGCATTATCAATGAAAACAGGATTTAAAAGATAAGCTTCATGCAGAATATTAATCAACGTAGTTTTTACGGTTTCAATTTCTTCCTTTATATTATTAATTATTTCATTGAACGAAATAGTATCTTCAAACCAAATTTTTTGATCAACGTTATAACTCTTCCAGATGATTTCGTTCTTTTTGCCATTTTCTACTATCAGATTCTGACCAAACTTTGTGGGTAATGCAAAAGCTTTGGCACCATCAAGAACTAGATATTCTCCTGTAATTAAAAGTTTTCCGTTACTGTAAAAGGTTGTTTTCATTCTGTATTTTTTAGCCCCGATGGCAACGATATCCTTTTGTGGCGGGGTTTGCCACAAAAGATTTAGTGAACAGCGGGAATAGCTTCTAATTATTTTCTTAAATTTTCAATAAATTCCACTACAGCGCTATGCGAAACTGCGGTTTTCTTAAAGTGAGCTTTGATTAAATGGCGTTCTTCTTCGTTAGCTTCAAATTGGTTGATGATATTATTAAGATGCATTTTCATATGGCCTTCCTGAATTCCGGTTGTGGTTAGCGAACGCAATGCAGCAAAATTTTGTGCCAAACCTGCTACGGCAACAATTTCCATTAATTCTTTGGCAGACGGTTTTTGAAGGATCTCTAAACATAATTTTACTAACGGATGTAAGGAAGTTAATCCGCCAACTGTTCCTAAAGCAAGTGGGATTTCAAGCCAGAAGGTAAAAATACCGTTTTCGATTTTAGCGTGCGATAAACTTGCATATTGACCATTTCTGGACGCATAAGCGTGTATACCTGCTTCGACAGCCCTAAAGTCATTTCCTGTTGCCAGAACGACAGCATCGACACCATTCATAATACCTTTGTTGTGAGTAACAGCTCTGAAAGGTTCTACCTCTGCGATCTGTACGGCCTGAACAAAACGTTCTGCAAAATCCTGAGGATTAGTAATATGTTTTTCAGCCAGATCTTCAATTGGACAGGAGACCTCGGCTCTTACAATGCAATTAGGCACATAATTTGACAAAATGCTCATAACAACCTGTACTTCTAAGCCTGCATTTTGAGCTTCTTCTTTTAAAGTACTCGCAAACTGTTCCAAACACGAGTTGATAAAATTGGCTCCCATACTATCTTTGGTTTCGAAAGTAGCATGAAGCTGAAAATAATTATCGAGTAAATTTCTCTTGTCTTTTAATTGAATATCCAGAATTCCGCCGCCACGTTGCTGCATATTTTTGGTGATGCTTTGGGTGTCTGAGAATAATTTTGGTTTGATTATTTTAAATAAGGTTTCTAATTTTTGAGTATCTCCAGTATAAGTAAAATGAACCTGGCCTATTTTTTCGGTATCGATTACGGTTGCTTTAAATCCGCCACGTGTTGCCCAATATTTTGCCGATTTAGAGGCTGCAGCGACAACAGAACTTTCTTCAATTGCCATTGGTATGGTTTTATATTTACCGTTGATCAAGAAATTAGGAGCTACTCCAAGCGGAATATATAAGTTGGTTATGGTATTTTCAATAAATTCATCATGCAATTGCTGAAGCTTTTCATCTGAATTCCAGTAATTTCTTATAATGTTTAAAGTTTCTTCGGGGGTTGAAAAATATTCATTTGCAATCCAGTTTATTTTTTCTTTTTTGGATAATTTAGAAAATCCGGCAACAGCGTTGTTCATTCTCAGTATTTTAAGAGGTATTGTTGCGACAAAGATACCATTTTCAGCCTCTTGTTTAAAATGTTTTTTTATTTTGATAAGAACCAAAATTTTATTTTTTTAACATTTAACAATCAAAATGTGTATTATGTTCGTTTTTTTTACTAAAATTGGGCTCTTTTTATATTTAAAATAATTTTGATGAATTCAAGTAAAATTACTGTAATACTTTTATTTTTAGTTGCTACCGTTTTTGGACAACAAAAAATTACTGTTGAAGATATTTATAATGGAGCTTTTCGGGCCAGAGGAATGGATGAATTGCAATCTTTAAGAAATACAAATCAATATACAGTATTAAATGTTGATTATGCAAGCAGAAGCATGCAAATTGATTTGTATGATTTTGCAACCCTCAAAAAAGTATCAAATTTAATAGATACAAAAAATCATAAGGAATTGGCTGAAGGAATTGACAGTTATACTTTTGATGCTTCAGAAAAAAAGATTTTAATTGCTAATAATTCCAGCCAAATCTTTCGTCATTCTTTTACAGCAGATTATTTTTTATACGATATAGCATCTAAATCGCTGACCAAACTTTTTGATTTTCAGGTTCAGGAACCCACTTTTTCTCCTGATGGAACTAAAATTGCTTATGCTAAAGAAAATAACCTCTATGTGTATGATGTAGCTTCAAAAAAATCGACTGCTGTTACAACAGATGGAAAGAAAAATGCGATCATAAACGGTATTACGGATTGGGTTTATGAAGAGGAGTTTGCTTTTGTCCGGGCATTTGACTGGAGTAAGGACAGTAAAAAATTAGCTTACATTCGTTTTGATGAAAGTCAAGTTCCGGAATTTTCGATGTCTGTTTTCCATAAAGATTTATATCCAAAAATTGAGACATTTAAATATCCGAAAGCTGGAGAGAAAAATTCAGAAGTTTCGTTACATATATATGATGTGGCTGTAAATACAGCTAAAAAAGTTGAGTTAGGAAATTATAATGACTTTTATATTGCAAGATTACAATGGACAAATGATAACAATATATTATCTGCGCAGGTTTTAAACCGTCATCAGGATAACCTGGATTTATTATTTATTGACGGAAATACAGCAACTGCAAAGGTAGTACTGAATGAAAAGGATAAAGCTTATGTCGATGTTACCGACAATTTGACATTCTTAAAGGACAACAGCTTTATCTGGACAAGTGAAAAAGACGGATTTAATCATATTTATGTTTATGATAAAACCGGAAAACTCAAAAATCAGGTTACAAAGGGAAATTGGGAAGTAACTTCATACTACGGTTTCGACGAAAAAACAAAAACCATTTTTTACCAGTCTACAGAAAATGGTTCCATCAACAGAGATATTTATCGCATTGGTTTAGACGGAAAAAATAAAGAGCGTTTGTCCAAAAATACAGGAACAAATACAGCTACTTTAAGCCCTAATTTTCAATTTTTCATTAACACCTTCTCAAGTGCGACTCAGCCGACAACTTATACTTTAAACGAGGCTAAAACCGGAAAACAAATTCAGGTAATCGAAGACAATAAAGCGCTTGCTGATAAATTGAAAGGATATAATTTGCCAACAAAAGAATTCTTTGTTTTAAAAACCGCTAAAGGAAACGAACTGAATGCCTGGATTTTGAAACCAAAAGATTTTGATCCAGCCAAAAAATATCCTGTTTTTATGTACCAATATTCAGGTCCGGGCTCTCAGCAGGTAAATAACGACTGGAACGGTACAGATGATTATTGGTTTTTATCCCTTACTCAACAAGGATATATTGTAGCTTGTGTAGATGGAAGAGGAACTGGTTTTAAAGGCGCCGATTTCAAAAAAGTGACTCAAAAGGAATTAGGAAAATATGAAGTTGAAGATCAAATTGATGCGGCAAAAGTAATTGGTGCTTATCCATATGTTGATGCTTCAAGAATTGGAATCTTCGGATGGAGCTATGGTGGCTTTATGGCTTCAAACTGTATTTTTCAAGGGAACGATGTTTTCAAAATGGCTATTGCGGTTGCTCCGGTAACCAACTGGCGTTTTTATGACAGCGTTTATACCGAAAGATACATGCAGACTCCCCAGGAAAATGCGAGCGGCTACGATCAAAATTCCCCAATAAACCATGTTGATAAATTAAAAGGTAAGTTTTTATTAATTCACGGATCAGGAGATGACAACGTTCATGTGCAAAACTCTATGCAAATGATGGAGGCGTTGATTCAGGCTAACAAACAATTTGATTCTCAGATATATCCCGATAAGAATCATGGAATTTATGGAGGAAAAACCAGAATTCAGCTTTACAATAAAATGACTAACTTTATTAAGGAAAATTTATAAATAATCAGCGCTTTATGACAAATGACTCAGTAAACAAGGAAGAATTTTTTGGACATCCAAAAGCACTTTTTATATTATTTTTTACAGAAATGTGGGAACGATTTTCGTTTTACGGAATGAAAGCCTTATTGATTTTTTACTTAACACGTTATCATCTTTTTACAGACACAAACGGAAATTTACTAATAGGAAGTTACGCTGCATTAGTATATGCAGTTCCGGTAATTGGAGGTTTTATTGCAGACAGATATCTGGGATTCAGAAAAGCAATTGTTTTTGGAGGCATCATGCTGGTATTGGGTCATCTAGGAATGGCTTATGAGGGAAATGCCGCCACAGAATCAGTAACTGGTGAAATTACACGGGATGATGCTGCATTACAGATATTTTATTTTTCACTTTCATTGATTATCGTAGGTGTTGGTTTTCTTAAAGCCAATATTTCATCGTTGGTAGGAGAACTGTATGAAGTTGGGGATAAAAGAAGGGATTCGGGATTTACCTTATTTTATATGGGGATAAATTTAGGTTCTTTCTTGGCTACTTTAATCTGCGTATGGCTTGGAGAAAAATATGGATGGAGTTATGGATTTGGTGCTGCCGGTGTAGGTATGTTTTTTGGTTTGTTGACTTTCATTTCAGGAAGAAAATTATTGAAAGGTAAAGGAGAATCAAAAGTTCCGGAATTGTTGGTAAAAAAATCTTTTGGTATCAAAAACGAATGGATTATTTATGCTGTAAGTGTATTATCTGCTTTGGTTTTTTGGCAAATGGTACAGCGTCATGAAGTAGTTTCCTATTCATTAATGATCGCCGGTGCGGCATCCTTTATTTATATTGTTTATTACAGTATCACCCAATTAGACAAAAAAGCAAGAGAGCAACTAATGGCTCTGACGATTTTGATTGTTTTTACAGTTATTTTCTGGGCCTTGTTCGAACAGGCTTACACATCCTTAAATTTATTTGCTGACAGAATTTTAGACAGGGACTTTTTTGGACACACTATTTCTGCAGGACAATTTCTAAGTTTTAATGCTTTATTCATTATTTTATTGGCTCCTGTTTTTGCCTGGTTATGGGTAAAACTTGGAAAATATAATCCGAATACGGCTGTGAAATTTTCTATGGCATTATTGCTTGTAGGGTTAGGTTTTGGTTCTTTGGTTTTGGGTATTAGTTTGTCTGGACTTGGAAAAGTTGCCATGATTTGGTTGATCCTTACCTATTTCTTACATACTTGTGGTGAATTATGTTTGTCTCCTGTTGGACTTTCTGCTGTTACTAAGTTGTCTCCGGCGAAAATCGTAGGATTTATGATGGGGGTTTGGTTTTTAGCTACCGCAAGTTCTGAATTTATCGCTTCTATTTTGGCAAACATAGCTTCGGTTGATACTTCAAATGGAACGGCTCCGGATTTAAATTTGGCAAAACAAAGTTACCTGGTTCTTTTTGAATATCTTTTTTATACAGGATTAGGTTTCGGAATCGTATTACTAGCACTTTCTCCTGTCATCAAAAAATTAATGCATGGAGTTGATAAAGAATTAAATAAATAGTATAAATGAGTCAAAATAATACAGATCAATTTTTCAAAAGTACCGTTTTAGGTCATCCTGCCGGTTTATTCGTTTTGTTTTTTACAGAGATGTGGGAACGTTTTTCATTTTACGGAATGCGTTCTTTATTAATACTATTCTTAACCACTTCTTTTGTAGATGGTGGTTGGGAATGGACTCGCGAAAATGCCTCAGCTTTATTTGGCTCTTATGTTGGATTAGTTTACCTGTCTACCATGCTTGGGGGTTATTTTGCCGACAAAGTAATAGGTTTCCGTTGGGCTGTTGTAGTAGGAGCAGTCTTGATGACATTAGGACATGCATCGATGGCTGTTGAAACTGAATTTTCGATCTATTTAGGATTAGTATTATTGGTTTTTGGGAATGGTTTTTTCAAGCCTAATATGACTTCTATAGTATCTGAAATGTACAAAGACCGTCCTGAAAAGAAAGACGGAGCTTACACATTATTTTATATGGGTGTAAACGCAGGAGCCTTCTTCGGAATTTTGCTTTGTGGATATTTAGGAGAAAAAGTAGGATGGAGTTATGGTTTCGGATTGGCAGGAATTTTTATGTTTTTTGGAATGTTGCAATTTTGGCTGTCTCAAAATATCTTTGGTGATATTGGTTTAAAGCCAAACAAGGAAAGCAAAGCAAAAGCTGAAGCTTTGGATACAGATAAAAGAAATCCTTTTTCTCCATTGCAGTTGGCGGCAATAGCTTTCTCTGCAATTTTAGCATTGTTATGGCTGATAAATGATCCTGCTGCAAAAATATCAGGTGGCAAAGTAAATCTTTTTTCTTTTCTGGGTCCAAATGGAAATTCTATAGCGATACTTTCGGCTTTGATTGTTTTCATTATTTTATTAGTTTATAGATTTACACAATATTCTAAGATTACCAAAGAAAAATTAATAGCAGTAACATTTTTTGCTTTTTTGACTATTTTCTTCTGGGCAATTTTTGAACAATCCCCAAACAGTCTGACCATTTTTGCTAATGATTATACTGATCGTGTTTTGGTCGGTAATTGGAGTGTTATCTTTTTAGTTGTCAATTCGCTGATTACAATATTGCCTTTGGTTATTATTACCTGGGTTCTAATTTTATTATTCAAACAAACTTTTAAATTGTATGCTGTTGCAAATATCATTCTAAGTGTCAGTTTTATCATTATTTGGGCAATTGCCATCTGGATGCTGACAAAAGATTATTATACAGCAGGTTACCTGTCATTATCGGATGCAACATTGCAGACTTTGAAAATTGATAAAGTAACTACTCCATTAACGGAAGTTCCGGCGACATGGTTTTCTACTTTAAATTCATTATTCATTATTTCTTTGGCTCCATTATTTTCAAAATGGTGGGAAAGTAAATATAATCCTTCTGCAAATTTGAAATACGGAATCGGAATGGGATTATTGGCATTAGGAATGGCTTGCGTTGCTTTTGGTGCAAGTGGAATTGAGCCGGGTGCAAAGACAGCCTCTGTAAGTATGATTTGGTTGATTCTGGTTTATCTTTTCCATACCATGGGAGAATTGTGTATTTCGCCGGTTGGATTATCTTATGTGAGTAAACTGGTTCCGGCCAGAATGATTGCGTTTATGTTTGGTGTTTGGTATTTAGCAGTAGCAATTGGAATGAAAGGTGCTGGTATGTTTGGAGAAAACATTGACAAAATAGCCAACGAACACGGACTGAGTTATTTCTTTTGGATGCTGACGATTATCTCTGTTTTGGTTGCGTTATTTTCAATTTTGATGGCTCCAATTATTAAAAAATTAATGCATGGTGTCAGATAAAATTTTGTTTAAATTTGAAGAAAATTAAATAAACATGAGAAAAATATTTATACTGGCATTTTTTATAATAGGTTCTTTTGCTGTAGACGCTCAGGAACTAAATTGGCACACTGATGTAAGGGAAGCAATAACAGTAAGTAATAAGGAAAAAAAACCTTTGCTGATGTTTTTTACGGGAAGTGATTGGTGTGGCTGGTGTATTAGATTGCAAAACGAGGTTTTAAAAACCGCAGAATTTCAAAAATGGGCTAAGGAAAATGTAATTTTAGTTGAATTGGATTATCCTCGAAGAACAGCTCAGACTCCAGAAATTAAAAATCAAAATGCCGAATTGCAACAAGCTTTCGGAATACAAGGATTTCCAACTGTTTATTTTACCAGCGCAGAAAGTAAAGATGGAAAAGTAAATTTTAAAGGTCTTGGTCAGACTGGTTATGTGGCTGGAGGTCCAACAGCATGGCTGGCGGTGGCAGACGGAATAATTAAGTCTCAAAAAAAGTAAACCACTACTTTGTTTAATATTAATCCTTTCACATCTGTGAAAGGATTTTTTTTTATTGCTAAGGCTTGTATTATAAGTGTTATTTTGTTAAATATTTCCTTTTGATAAAAAATTATAAATAAAAAAACATATAATATAATTTTAGTCCTAAAAATACTTGTAGAATTAAAATATAATGTTAATTTCGTTTTGCTAACTAACCAAATCCTATATATTATGATTAAAAAATTACTTCTACTAATTTTCTTTTTAGGTTCAATATCCTTTCAAGCTCAAAATTTAGTTTGGAAGACTAGTATGGATGATGCTATAACTGCCAGCAATGATGAAAACAAGCCTATGTTAATTTTCTTTACTGCTTCAAGTGCTCCAAATAATCTTCAAAATGAAGTTTTTAAAACTCCTGATTTTGCAGTTTGGTCAAGAGATAATGTTATTTTAGTTAAATTAGATCTTTCTGACGTCAATGCATCTGATAGTGATAAAGAACAAAATATTAAACTAAAAAATGCATTTGGAGTTCGCGATTTACCAGAAGTTTGTTTTGCAAGTGCTTCTGTAAGAAAAAATAAAACTACATTTCAGGCACTGGGTAAACTTGGTTATAAAGCCGGAGGTGCTAAAGCATGGATTTCTGAATCTGATGCTATTTTGCATCCAAGCGAATAAAATTTAATTCAACAATTTATAATATCCCTTTTCACTTGTCGCATGAAAAGGGATTTTTTGTTTTAAACAACTTGCTTTCCAGTATTTTTGAATGGAATATGAATTAGATGCATCGGCAATAATTATTTTAGGATGTAAATTTTTTAGAATTCGATCCAGATTGATTTTTGGAGACTGAGTTAAAAATAAAATATCAGGGTTCATCTTTTTTTGATATACACCGGAACTATCAATGATAAAAATCTTATTGTTGTTATAATATAACGTGTTTTTAATTCTGGTTTTCTTTTTCAGATTACTATAATTGCCAACCAGATAAGAATTTAAAATGTTGTTTTTTGTTACTTCTTTAAAAAAATCATCATTACAAAAAAAGGTAACATTTTCTCCATTTCTTTCAGAAATGATTGTTCTTTTCTTTATGTTGTAAATAATAATTTCCTGTTGGCTCTGTATGTTTTTTTTAGTTAGTAGAAAAGCAAGCTGCAGAATAATTATTGATCCTAATACTCCAGTCAATTTTAAATAATTTGGTTTTTTAATCCAAATTATGGTAAAAGTTATCCATAGGTAAAATGCAAATAAATAATAATTATTAAAACTAATGTCTCTTATTACAAAGGAATCAAAAGAAGCTACAAAATGAATAATTTTATTTAATAGATATATGCTTTTCTCTAAAAGCTGAATTAAAAATAGCGGTACAGCATTTAAACCAGCCAACATCATAACGATTATTCCAATAATCATCACGAAAGATAAAATAGGAATAATAATAATATTAGTTACAAAGAATAATCCTGGAAACTGATGGAAATAATATAAACAAAGGGGCAATGTTCCTATTTGTGCAGCAAACGAAACGGTTAAGACATTCCAAATGTTGATTATAATTTTATTTTTAGGATTCCATAAGGTTTTTAATATCGGCTGTAGCCAAAGAATAAAAAATAATGCCAAATAACTAAGCTGAAAACCAATGTCAAACAAAAAATGAGGTGCGAAAAGCAATATCAGCAGTATGGAAACTACTAAAGTGTGATAGGTATTGCCACTTCGTCGCAAATGATTTCCTATTGCCAGAAATGAGAACATTACCACCGAACGCAAAACACTTGGTGATAGACCGGAGATTATTGCAAATATGACTAATGAGGCTAAAATAGCAATTAATTTTACGAGTGAACCTTTTCGTGTGTTAGCAATAGGTTTTAAGATAAAACCCATAAACAACATTATAAAACCAACATGCAGTCCTGAAACAGAAAGAATGTGCGTTGCGCCCGAGAATTGATAATCATGAACAATGTCGGGTGATATTTCTTGTCTTTGCCCTAAAATAAGCGCTAAGGCAACATTCATTTCATTAGGATTAAAATGATTTTGCCTGAGATTAAGTAAAATTCTCGAATGTAATTTTGCCGTGTAATACCAGATGTCTTTATGTATAGTTTTACTAATGCTGATTTCTGATTTAGCAGCATAAACCTGGGCATAAATTTGTTTGTCCTTTAAGTATTTGCTGTAATCAAACTGGTTAGGATTTTTGGGTACAGGATTGTGTTGTAATATAGTTTTTAAGCGGATTATGTTTCCAATTATAAGCGTATTGGGCAAACTGTCTTTTTGAATGTTGATGATAATTCTTCCTGAATAATTGTGATTATCAATTTGTTTAATAAAAGCAATATATCTGTCATTATAATCATTGCCTTTTAATTTTTCCCGAAGACAAAGTGTAATATTTTGAGGCTTTCCAAAAGCTTTTTTACAATTTGTATAATTTGTCTTGTGTAAAGATTCGGTATGAAAAAATAAGGTTAGGCAACCAATAAAAAATGATATAAAATAAGTATTTATACTAAAGGGAATGATAAATTTCTTTCGTTTTCTGGATAAAAAATACAAACAGAATAACAAACTTAATAAAGCTATTAATGCCAAGTTTATAATATGCAGACCAGGTTGCCAATAATAGGCTGCCAAAATGCCTAATGTAAAACAAATCGTAATTTTTGTCAAAGGGAAATTTAATACTTTCATTTTATAAAAGTATTAAAAAATATAAGAAAATTCTGTTTTTTTATAATTTATTCAACCATTCTATTGATTTGAACAAATGAATTTTTATAATAGGTTTCTTTGGTAGATGAAATAATAACTCCTTTGGATGTAGAAGAATGCACAAATTTTATTTCTTCACGGCTGACTTCTGTTATGAGTCCAACATGATTGATCTGCTTGCTTTTATTGGTTTTAAAAAATATTAAATCTCCTTTTTTGGCATCGCTTAATTTGATTATTTTTCCAATTTTAGATTGTTCGAAAGAGCTTCTGGGTAGTTGAATATTTTCTGTTTTAAAAGTATAAAACACCAAACCTGAGCAATCAAAACCTGTTTTAGTAGTTCCTGCAGCTTTGTAACGAACACCAATATTATCAGTTGCCGTTTCAATTAAATTATTTACAATGTATTTTGTTTCATGTTTAGGTTCTTTACTTACAGAAGTTGAACCTGTTTTACATGATGCAAACAAAATAAAAAGTAAAATTAATAAGCATGTTTTTTTCAAAACGATAAAATTATTGTTTTTTTAAATCGTCAACAATAAGTTTGGCAGTTTTTTTACTGGCCCCGACTCCTCCAAGTCTTTGTTCTAAGACATCATATTTTTTTAATACTTCCTGACGATAATCAGGAGTTAATAATTTTTGCAATTCTTCCTTGATTCTTTTGGTATTGCAATCATTTTGAATCAATTCGGTTACGACTTCTTCATCCATAATTAAGTTGACAAGAGAAATGTATTTTAAAGTAATAATACGTTTTGCAATTTGATAGGATGCCCAGCTGCCTTTATAACAAACAACTTCCGGTACTTTAAAAAGCGCAGTTTCTAAAGTTGCAGTTCCAGAAGTTACTAAAGCTGCTGTTGAAGATCGAAGTAAATCATACGTTTTGTTCGAAATGAATTTTATGTTTTTATTTGAAATAAATTGTTCATAAAACTCAAAATCCTGGCTAGGTGCTCCTGCAATGACAAATTGGTAATCCTTAAAATCATCAACAACGCTTAGCATTACGCTTAACATCTTGGTGATTTCCTGTTTACGGCTGCCTGGTAAAACAGCAATAATTGGTTTGTCACTCAATTGATTTTCTTTTCTAAAAACAGCCTCATCAAAAACAGGTTGGTTGTGAATAGCATCAATTAACGGATGTCCAACAAATTCTACCGGAAAATGATGTTTATCTTCATAAAAACTTTTTTCGAAAGGCAAAATCACAAACATTTTATTCACATCATTTTTTATTGCTTTGATTCGGCTTTCTTTCCAGGCCCAAATTTGAGGCGAAATGTAATAATGAGTTTTATAATATAATTCTTTTGCCCATTTTGCAATACGCATATTGAATCCCGGATAATCAATAAAAATAATGACATCAGGTTTGAATTCTAAAATATCTTTTTTGCAGAATTTAATATTGTTTAGGATTGTTTTCAAATTAAAAACTACTTCTATAAATCCCATGAAGGCCAATTCTCGGTAGTGCTTTACTAAAGTCCCACCAGTTTTTTGCATTAAATCGCCTCCCCAAAATTTAATTTCAGCTTCGGGATCTTCTTGATATAAGGCTTTCATTAAATTAGAGCCGTGTAAATCACCAGAGGCTTCGCCAGCAATAATGTAGTATTTCATATGTAAAACTTATTGATATTTATCGGGCATATGTAATTCGCAGATTTTTATTAGTGCATGCGACTAAGTTATGGTCATACTCATTTCATACGTCGATAGTATTTTTTAAAGGAATTCAATACAAAGATAGTAACTTAAGTCAGTAAAGTTGAAATTGCCAAAAACAATCATTAGCAAAATGACTCATTGATAAAAGCAAAAACATATGAGTCAAATATAAGGATCGAAATCTTAAAGATATAGCCGTTGGAGATGTTTTTTATTCGTTTAAATCCCAGGTATTTAGTTGCTGAATTGCATGATGTGCAGTTAAGTCAAATTGAACCGGTACTACAGAAACATAACCATTTTCTAATGCCCATTCATCTGTGTCATCCCCTTTATCCTGATTTACGAATTCACCTGAAAGCCAATAGTAGTCCTTTCCGAACGGTGTTTGTCGTTTGTCAAATTTTTCTATCCAAAGAGCTTTTGCCTGCCTGCAAATTTTAATGCCTTTGATTTCTTTTTCTTTTAATTTGGGAAAATTAACATTTAAAATAACGCCCGGGGGTAATTTTTTTTCAAGAGTTTCTAAAACTATTTTTTTTATAAAAGATTTTATGGGCTCAAAATCTGCATCCCAATTATAATCTAATAATGAAAAACCTATAGCCTGAATTCCCTCGATTCCTGCTTCAACAGCAGCACTTAAAGTTCCTGAATAAATTACATTTATAGAAGAGTTTGAACCATGATTGACTCCTGATACGCATAAATCAGGCTTTCTCTTCAAAATTTCATTTACTGCCAGTTTTACACAATCTACAGGAGTGCCAGAGCAGCTATATTCTGTAATAGGGTCATTTTCTTTAGATATTTTGTTCAAATATAAAGTATTGTTTATAGTAATAGCATGTCCTGTAGCACTTTGTGGTTTGTCAGGTGCTACAACAATCACTTCTCCAATAGTTTTCATAACCTCAATTAAACTTCTTATTCCAGGAGCAGTAATACCATCATCGTTAGTTACTAATATTAAAGGTTTTTTGTTTTTCATGGTAGGATTTATTTTTGAATATAAGATTTTCAAGACAAATGTAGGGACAGATTTTTTTAGAATACTAACAAATAAATTAAAATTTGTCAACTAAATTCTCTAAGCTTTTTGCGATTCAAAGATTTTCATATCTTTAACAAAAAATTATAGTATGCTTGGCTTTACTGGCTTGGTTTTTACCATAACTTAGATTAAAAAATTGATGAATGCTATTATTAAATTTATGAAACGAAATTATAAAATCCTCATAGCCGTATTATGCTTGTCCTTAACTTTATTTGCATTCAGGGTAACTGCTGATAAAACAGTAGATCCGGATCCAAATAAAGACAAAATGCTATTAGAATTATTGGCTTTTGTTATAGAAAAAGGGCATTATAGTCCACCACCTATAGACGATGCTTTTTCAAAAGGAATTTTTAAGGATTATATTGAAGCACTTGATCCTTCGAAACGTTTTTTTCTCCAATCTGATATAGATGAATTTAAGCAATATGAATTAATGCTTGATGAGCAGTTCCTTAATAAGGACCTGACGTTTTTTAATCTTACTTATACCAGATTGATGAAACGTATGGAAGAGAGCAAAAAAAGATATAAAGCCCTTTTGTCCCAACCATTCAATTATGATGTTGATGAAACTTTTAATGCAGATTATGAGAAAATTCCTTACGCAAAAAATACGGCTGAAATTAATGAAAGATGGAGAAAACAAATAAAGTTGTCAACCCTTTCATCTTTGGTTACAAAACAAAAGCTGGAGGAAGATAAGAAGAAAACTGATCCCGCTTATAAAGCAAAATCTTTTGAGGCACTGGAAAAAGAAACACGCGAGAGTTCTTTAAAATCTTTGGATGATAATTTTAGTTTAATAAAAGATCTTGACAAGCAAGATTGGTTTTCGGTGTATGTAAACTCAATTATGACCCGTTTTGACCCTCATACAAGCTATTTTGCACCAGAGGATAAAGATCGATTTGATGTAAATATTAGTGGAAAATTAGAAGGTATCGGAGCTCGTTTGACGAAGAAAAACGATTTTACACAAATTGACGAATTGATTTCAGGAGGTCCTGCCTGGAAAGGAAAAGAACTGGAAGCAGGTGATTTAATTTTGAAAGTAGCACAAGGAAACGCAGAGCCTGTTGATGTAGTAGGTATGCGTCTTGATGATGTTGTGAAAAAAATTAAAGGACATAAAGGAAC
>CBFGNY010000058.1:0-21938 GCA_965650235.1 uncultured Flavobacterium sp.
TCAATATAAATGACTTTTTCAAAGGTTTTTTGAATGTGAATTAAGCTTTCCATGAATGTTTTTTGGATTTTCTTGCGTTGTGGCGTACTCGAAGAATGTAAATAATATCGTTTGTTATTTGATATGAAACAGCATAATCGTAAACAGAGTATACTCTAAAACTGCCATCGTTGGTCGTTTTTTGTTTGTCAGGTTTGTAAATTTCCGGCTGCGTTTTTAGTATTTCAGTGCTTTCAAAAATCGTATTAACTACTTTATCTGCAATTGTAATAGATTTGCTTTCAAAGAAAATGTAAAAATGAATGTCTTCCAATTGATTTAAAGCATCGCTTGACCAAATTATTTTCTTCCCCATTTTTTGGCAATTTCTTTGGCTTGATCTTCAGTATAAAAATTACCGTTTTTAATATTTTCTAAGGCACTTTCAATATCTAAATTGTATGCTGCGTCCGAGTCAACATTTGAGTTGTTGACGGATTGTAAAAGGTGTTTTAATTTTTCGACAAAAGAAGGGTCTTTTACTTTATCAATTTCCTGATGAATCCAATTTAATTCTGCTTGAATATCCATAATTAAGAATTTTAGTAAAGATACAAATTAGTCGTTAAACAAACCTTTCATAATAATTTTCAAACCATAAAAAATCAAAAACATACCACTTAAACAAGCAACGATTCCGATTCCTAAAACCAAATAATGCCAGTTCGTATGCTGATTCATAAATGCGTTATAAATCAAAGAAGGACCTATAAATAAAAGAGGCAGAGAACCTGATAAATATTTAATTCCTTTTCCTAGTAATTGTTTATTTGTTGTCATTTCTTTTGTTTAAAGTTTTGAAGGGTTTAAGGTTTCAAGTTACTAAACTTGCGAACTTTGCATTCAAACCTTTTTAAGTATTATAATTATCTACAGCATTTCTAACGCTTCCGTATTTTTTCAACAACTCAGAAGCTTCTTCATACGAAACCGGAATTTCTCCCATAATCATTTTTACACCTCGATCTACCAATTTGATATTACTCAATTGCATATCGACCATTTTATTTCCCTTAACTTTTCCAAGCTGGATCATGGCTGCAGTCGAAATCATATTCAAAACTAATTTCTGTGCTGTTCCGGCTTTCATTCTGGAGCTTCCGGTAACGAATTCCGGACCAACTACAACTTCAACAGGAAATTGCGCTGTCAATGCCAGCGGACTTCCTGCATTATTGGTTATACATCCCGTAAGGATATTATTTTGATTGCAGGTTTTTAGACCCCCAATAACATAAGGAGTAGTTCCCGAAGCAGCAATTCCGATAACAACATCATTTGCACCAATGTTATTCGCCTGCAAATCAATCCAGGCTTGTGTTGCATTGTCTTCGGCATTTTCTACGGCACGACGAATGGCAGTGTCTCCACCGGCAATAATTCCGTTTACCAAATCAAACGGAACGCCAAAAGTAGGAGGACATTCTGAAGCATCAACGACGCCTAAACGTCCTGATGTTCCTGCACCAATATAAAATATTCGCCCGCCCAGTTTTAATTTAGTAACAACTTCTGCTACTAAAGCCTCTATTTGTGGTAAAGCTTTTTCAACTGCATTAGGGACAGTTTTGTCTTCGTTATTGATATTCGTTAGCAACTCGTGAACCGACATTTTTTCTAAATGTTCGTATTTTGATGCTTGTTCTGTAGTTTTTGTAAAGGTCATTATGTTTTTGGATTGTGAGTTGCAAGTCTCAAAGTTACAAAGTTTTTGGGTCTTGTAATAATGAAATGTCTGGTCTTGAAGTTTTTCGCGTGAGGGATAGGAGCTGACTACCGAAGTAGTGCGGATAGCCCGACCGAATTTGCGAAAGGCGCATATAAACGGTTTGTTAAAAAGCGCCTTTTGTGAATTGGTCACGCCCTAATTATAATAGAAATGCCAATAAAATTCCGAGAACAATCATTGAAACTTTGGCAATATTGAATTTATGTCCTTCACTACTTTCGAAAATAATTGTAGATGAAATATGGAACAGGATTCCGATTACAACTGCAGTTATTTCGGTGTAATAATTATTTAAAAAAGGTAAGTATTCTGAAGCAACTGTTCCAAGCGGAGTCATAATGGCAAAAGTTATCATAAAAGCAAAAATCGCTTTTTTATTCAGACCTGCATTGATGAAAAACGTCGTTAAAATCACGGCAATCGGCAGGTGATGAATGGCGATTCCGATAGCCAGACCATGATGATGGCTTACGGGAAAACCTTCTAAAAAGGCATGAATGCAAAGACTTATAAAGAGCAGCCACGGAATTTGCGACATTTGCGGATGGCCGTGAACGTGTCCGTGTTCAGCTCCTTTTGAGAAGAATTCAAGAATGATCTGAAATAAAATTCCGATCATAATAAATAAACCAATATTGTAATTGTGCGATTCGTAGACTTCAGGCAACAAATGCATTACGGTTAACGATAATAAGAAAGAACCGCTAAACGCGAGTAATAATTTTAGATTGGTTTTGTTTTTTGGTTTTAAAAACAAAGCCACGATATAGCCTAAAAGTACAGAAAATAAGGGTAAAAGATAATTCATTGTTGATTTACCAATTTATTTAAAAATCATGATTAATCGTTCGCTTTCGGTTTTGTGGAATTTTTTGAGTTTGTAATCGCCAAAAATATCTAACAGAAAAATTCCGGCTTCGTCCATTAATTCTTCAAAATCTTTTAAGGTTAGAGCTTTTACTTTTTCGGTAAAATGATATTTTCTGCCTTGATCTTCAAAATCAATTTCTTTAAAAATATGTCCGTCTTCAACGTATCTTTTGATTTTAAAATCGATTCCGTCAACTGTTTTTACTTCTTCTGGAACTAAAGTTTCGATTACGTTTGCCACATTCATAAAATCAATTACGGCAAAACCATATTCGGATAAACTTTCTTTGATAGCTTTTAAAGTGGTTAAGTTGTCTTCGTCACTTTCGAAATAACCAAAGCTGGTAAACAAATTAAAAATAGCGTCGAATTTTTCTTCGAATGGTTCACGCATGTCGTGAACTTTAAAGTGCAGTGTTTCGTTGCTGTTTTTGCTGGCTTCGGCGATGCTGTTTTCAGACAGATCAGCGCCTAAAACATCGAATCCAAGTTGATTTAAATAAATAGAATGGCGGCCTTTTCCACAGGCTAAATCCAATACTTTTGCTTTTTCAGGCAAGTTTAGATAATGCGTCAGGTTGTCCATGAAAATCTGCGCTTCCCTGTAATTTCGATCTTTATAAAGAATGTGATAATACGGAGTATCAAACCATGATGTAAACCAGTTTTCGGTATTACGATCCTGATTAGGTGTTGATGAGTTGGGCGCGTCAGACATTTATTCTATTTCAATTAATTTAAAGTCCGGCAAATTTAGTGTATTTTTGCCGAAAAATAACTATTTCGCGACGATACCTAATAACAATGTTGTGATGTAGAGATGCACAGCTGTGCATCTTTAATGATGGAATTTATAAAGATGGAAGAAAATTTTAGAATGATAGCCAAATGTTTTTTTGGTTTTGAAGAAATATTAGAAAAGGAATTACGTGATCTTGGTGCTCAGGATGTAGAGAAAGGGGTAAGAATGGTCAGTTTTAAAGGCGATAAAGGTTTTATGTACAAAGCCAATCTGTCACTTAGAACGGCACTTAAAGTTTTAAAACCAATTTATTCGTTCAGAGCAAACAACGAACAGGCATTGTATAAAGGTATTTCGGGCGTAAATTGGTCGAAATTGCTAAATGCCAACCAAACTTTTGTAATTGATGCAACCGTGCATTCTACCTATTTTAATCACTCTGAGTTTGTTTCTCAAAAATGTAAGGATGCAATTGTAGATCAGTTTAGAGAAAGAACCGGACAAAGGCCAAGCATTGATAAGGCTTTTCCGGACTTAAGAATCAACGTTCATATCGATAAAGATCAGGTTTCGGTTGCTTTGGATACTTCAGGGAATTCATTGCACCAGCGTGGTTACAGAACCGCTACGAATATTGCACCGATCAATGAAGTTTTAGCAGCAGGAGTTCTGTTGTTATCTGGTTGGGAAGGGCAAAGTCACTTTTTAGATCCGATGTGCGGATCGGGAACTTTTTTGGCAGAAGCAGCGATGATTGCCTGTAATATTCCGGCAAACATCAACAGAAAAGAGTTTGCTTTCGAAAAATGGAAAGACTGGGACAATGATTTGTTCGATCAGATTGTAAACAGCCTAATGAAAAAAACAAAGGAGTTTCATTATACAATTAAAGGTTTTGACAAAGCACCAAGTGCAGTAAACAAAGCCAAAGATAATATCAGAAATGCTAATTTAGAAGATTACATTACGGTTTCAGAAGATAATTTCTTTGATACTGAAAAAGCAGTTGAGGGAAAATTGCATATGGTTTTTAATCCGCCATACGATGAGCGTCTGGATATTCATATGGAAGAATTCTATAAAAATATCGGCGATACTTTAAAGAAAAGCTACCCGGGAACAAATGCCTGGTTTATAACTGCAAATCTTGAGGCTTTAAAATTTGTAGGATTAAAACCATCCAGAAAAATCAAGCTTTTCAACGCAAGTCTGGAAGCACGTTTGGTTAAATACGAAATGTACGAAGGAAGCAAGAGAACGAAATTTCAGGTTTCTGAGTAAGGGTCTACGTTACTAGGACGCTAAGTTTTTTAGGTTATTCATAATTATTTAACTTAGCAACTAAAAAAATAATTTAAGGTTTAGTAAAATTAGATTCTAAATAAAAACGCAGAATCTTTGTACCTCAGAACCTTAACAACTTTAAAAAAAATGACAAAACTACAAATAAGAGCTTTTTTATATCAATTAGGATGTTTCGCAATTTTATTTATTCTTGGAAGATTTATAATTGCAGCATATTCAGGTTTAACCGGTATTTGGATTCCTATGACTGCCTTTATAATAGCAACTTTAATTGCGCCACAATTTAAGGCTTTGAAAACCAAAGATGGCGAAAAGCTTTTTATGAAATGGATTTTCATAAAAGGAATTAAAGAAATAGGATAACTGAAGATTTATATGAGGAAAATTGGGCTTATAGGTGGTATTAGCTGGGTTTCTACAGCAGATTATTACAAACTTATAAATGAAGGTATAAATAAAAAAATGGGAGGATTGAACTTCTCAGAATGTTTAATTTATTCGTTCAATTATGCTGATATAAAAAAGAATAACGACACAAATAATTGGGATTCTACTTTTGAAATGCTTTTTAGAGCCTGTGAATTCTTAAAATCGGGCGGGGCAGAAGCAATTATTTTGTGTGCCAATACCATGCATCTTATCGCTGACAGACTGGAAAAAGCTATTGATCTGCCTCTTATTCATATCGCCACGGCAACAGCTGTTGAAATTCAGAAACAAGAAATTAAAAAAGTTGGTTTGTTAGGAACCAAGTTTACGATGGAACTTGATTTTTTTAAAGATAAATTGAAAGATAAAGAGATTGAAACTATAATTCCGGAAAATCAGGAGGATAAAGATTTTATTCACACTACAATTTTTGAAGAATTAGGACGAGGACACGTTACTGCCGAAACTAAAAAAAGGTACTTAGAAATTGCAAATCAACTAATAAAAAATGGAGCTGAGGGAATTATTTTAGGCTGTACTGAAATTCCTTTAGTAATTAAGCCGGAAGATGTTTCTGTTCCGGTTTTTGATACGGCTCTGATACATTCAAATGCAGCAGTTGAATTTCAATTGTCTTAAATGAGAACGACGAATTCATTATCTGTGATATAGTGAATTCGTCGTTTTTTATTTTAAAAAAAAATTATTCTTTATTAGAAGCTTTTTTCTCTGTTTCAGGTGCTATTACTTTCTTTTTGTAAAGAGGGATAAAATAGGTAACGGTATAATTAAACCCAACACCAAAACTTCCGTCATAAGTCCTGTGGAATCCGGGAATATAAAGATTCTCAAAGTTATCAGGTTCCTTGTTAGCTAAAAGCATTTTTAACTGGACGCTAAATCCCGCAAACACATTATTAAAAACCTTTGCTTTTAGGCCTAAAACAACCTCTGCCCATGCTGCAGTCAACCCTGTGTATTTTGCACCATCAGGAATTGGCGGTATCTCTCCCCAATACGGATTAGGGTTGTAAATTTTGTAATTGTTTAATTGCTGGCTAAAAGAACTAAAACCTCCGCGTAATCCTATTGATATAATATTCTCCATGTCCAGCCAGTTGTTATAGGTATTGTAGTCAAAACCTCCTTTTATATAAGTTCCGGTAGCAGTTGAATTTAATCGGTCATCATCAGTGGTTTTGTCTTCAAAACCAAGTTCAGCCGCTAAATAATATTTTTTGGTTAGGCGAAAATCGCCTACAAATTCAATTCCTTTATAATCTTTATCATAAAGACCACGGGTTAATTTGTATAAATCTACACCCACACGTAAACCATAACGTTCTTTTTTTACAGGAACGCTGTCAGCTATTGTTTCTGCAATAACTTTAGTCGTTTTAGATTTTGGTTTTTCCGGATTGATTTCTTTTTTTATTGTATCAGTAGCTATTTCCTGAGCCTGAGCAAGAAACACTGTGAACAATAAACAAATACTAAAAAAATATTTTGACATGTGTTTCATTTTCGAATTCGACATTAGGATTGAATAAATCGAGATTACTTATCCAATGATTATTTGCATCTTCAGTTCCTGCACGAGTAATTGAAGTTAAAGTGTAAATAGTTTTAAAACCACAGGCTCTGGAAACATATACATTTTTCCGTGAATAATTAAACGTCAACATATCAGTGTTGCTTAAACCAGGATTTGTAGTACTAAAATTAGATATAAAACTATAAGTCACAGCATCTTTTGTAGGGTCTAATGGAATCAAAACCTGGTTTGCACTAGTGGTGTATTTTATTTCATCAGTAGCAGCGGTTTCGTTAAAAACAATACCGTTTTCTATATTATCTCCCTGAATTTTTAAACGTGTGACATTTTTTTCAATAGCTGGTCGGTCTGCATAGAAAAAAGAAATCAACATTCTAGGTGTTGTTGGGGTATTAGCATCACAGATATCATCTTTCTCACAGCTGGATAATCCAAAAGTAAGAACCAATAAAAAACACAGTATTTTTTTCATTTATAATTGTATTATCGAAGTTCTAAAAGTACAACATTTTCGACATGATGTGTTTGCGGAAACATATCTACTGGTCTAACGCGTGTTACTTTGTATTTCTCATCCATTAAAGCCAGATCTCTTGCTTGTGTTGCTGAGTTACAGCTTACATAAACTATTTTTTCAGGGGCAATTTTTAAAATTTGCTCAATAACATCTTTGTGCATACCATCTCTTGGAGGATCCGTAATGATAACATCCGGTTTGCCATGCTGAGCGATAAAGGCTTCATTAAAAACAACTTTCATGTCTCCAACAAAAAACTCGCAATTCGTAATATTATTGCGCTCTGCATTTGCTTTAGCATCTAAAATAGCTTCAGGAACACTTTCTACACCAATTACTTTTTTTGCTTTTTTGGACACGAATTGTGCAATTGTTCCAGTTCCTGTATATAAATCATAAACAGTTTCGATACCAGAAAGTCCGGCAAAATCACGTGTTATTTTGTATAATTCATATGCCTGATCTGAGTTCGTTTGATAAAAAGACTTGGCATTAATACTAAACTTCAGTCCTTCCATTTCTTCAAGGATATAATCCCTTCCTTTATAAAGTTTGATATTTTGATCGTAAATAGTATCGTTTGCTTTAGAATTTACAACATATTGTAAAGAAGTAATTTGTGGAAACTTTTCGTAAAGATGATCTAAAATCAATTCTCGTCCCAATTTATCATTTTCAAAAAATTGAATCAAAACCATGATTTCGCCTGTTGAAGCAGTACGAATCATAAAAGTCCTCAATAATCCGGAATGTTCTCTCGGATTGAAGAAAGTTAAATTGTTCGCATTAGCAAAATCCCTGATTTCATTTCGAATCGCATTTGAAGGATCTTCCTGTAAATGACATTTGGTAATATCCAGGATTTTGTCCCACATTTTCGGAATATGAAAGCCCAAAGCATTTCTGTTTCCTAAATCTTCAGTACTTTCAATTTCTTTTTCGGTTAACCAACGGCTGTTCGAAAAAGAAAATTCCATTTTATTTCTATAAAAGAACTGTTTTTCAGAACCTAAAATATCTTCAAATTCAGGTAATTCAATTTTTCCAATTCTTTGCAGGTGGTTTTTTACTTCATTTTGTTTGTAATACAGTTGTTGGCTGTATTTCATATTTTGCCATTTACATCCGCCACAAACGCCAAAATGCTCACAAATTGGATCTATACGATGCTCTGAAAATTCGTGAAATTTAACGGCTTTACCTTCGTAATAAGCTTTTCTTTTTTTAAAAGTCTGTACATCAACCACATCGCCCGGAACTACATTCGGAATAAAGATTACTTTTCCGTCAGGAGCTTTTGCAACTGATACACCTTTTGCGCCAGCATCAAGAACTTGTATTTGATGAAAGACGATTTTGTCTGTATTTTTTCTTCCCATAGCGCAAAAATAAGGGTTTGTAAACTTTTATAATTTAAATTTTAAAATATTTTATCAAATTATGTGTTTTACATCGTTTAATTAGCTTTAAAGGCTAACTTTGCTCTATCAAATACTTCGATAGCCCTATTTATAATCTAAGTTATTGTTATCTTTTATGAAGCTTTATCATAATCTTTCAAAAATTAACTTTCTAAAAAAGAGTTATGCATTAAAATTCCTGTTTGTTGCTTTCATAGGTATTCATATTCCTTTAATCGGAATTTTATTTTTTGTTCTGTATTCTAACAACTCAATTTCACCCACATCTGTTTTGATTTTCTCTCTTATTATGACTTTGGCGGCAACTGCAATTACACTTTGGGTTTTAAATAAATTGATTAGACCTATTGCTATTGCTTCAAAAGCTTTAAATGATTATAGAAACGAAAGAAAATTATCGGTTTTACCAACAGAATATAATGATGAAGCAGGGTTGTTAATGAGTAATATTCAAGAGTCTATTTTTGAATCTGAAGCCTTTATGAATGAAAAGCAGGATTTAATTTATATGCTTTCGCACGATTTAAAAAACTTTGCTGGCAATCCTCAAGGTTTGGCAAAACTTATTTTAGATGAAAAACCATCCGATTCTATTAATGATTTGGCTAATCTAATCTGTGAATCAACAAATTTGCAATTTCGATACATTGAAAATTTCATTAAATTATTGAATGAGCAGGATCAGATTGTAAAAATGAATCAGGAAACCAGAATAATCGTGTTTTCGAATATATTAGTTTTTATTAACGAACAAGTAGAGCAGCTGCTTACTGATAAAAATATTACTCTTAATGTAAGTGTAGAAACAGAAGAAGCAAAACTTAAAATTGATGAAGGTCTATTAATTCAGGTTTTGGTAAATCTAATTAGTAATGCAGTTAAGTTCTCTTATTTTGACAGCGAAATTAAAATGAGGATTTTTACTGAAAATAATAATTCAGTAATAACGGTTTCTGATAAAGGAATTGGTTTTAACCAGCATCAAATTGATGAATTGTTTAAGAAATTCACTAAAATGAGCCGATTAGGAACAGCCAATGAATCTTCAACCGGAATTGGTTTGTATCTGTGTAAAAAAATTATTGAAAAAAGTAAAGGTAAATTGACCGCTTCCAGTGAAGGCAAAAATAAAGGTGCCGAATTTAAAATTGTATTTGAAAGCTGTTAAACTATTTTCCTTTTATTAACTCATAATTGATAATCGTAAAACAATAGAAGCATAAATCGGCCGAAATTTTACCAAAAATAATGCCCAAGAAATAATTCCCACAAAGTATAGGCATCCAATACATACAAAAAGGACGAATTATCAAAAAATCTAAAAAAGCAGGATATCCGAATTCTAAAATTAAGTTTTTGAAAAGTTTAAGAATTTCCGAAGTAGAAGTTTTTTTACCTAAAATGTTATTCTCCTTTGCTAATTTTTTATAAGAAGAAAATAAAATAACACTATAAAAAGCCAGGTATTCTGCAAACGTAATCAAATAGGCTGTGGTTAATCCGCTGTAAATTTTGCTAAAAAGTGATGTTGTAAGTGCAGCACTTGTACTCGCTAATTCGGCATATTTGTACCGATTGAACCATTCTTTAAAATTTGATTTTGTAAGCATTTTTTTTTTAAAGTTTCAATATAAAAGATTCTAAGGTACTAAAAGTTTATTGTGGAATTTAAAAGTGTAAAGTACCTTAGAATTCAGGAAACTTAATTAGATGCAATAGAATAACTTAATACTGGTTTTCCCTCAGAGCATTGGACACCTGTAGGTTTCATTGTAATACTGCAGTCAGATATAATTCCCCATTTCTTATTAAAAACATTTTGGGAATCTGTATACTTTTCAATTTTCGATAAAAACTCGTTGGTATTAATTTTTTTAGAATAGACAATATATCCAGCATGACCGCCACAAGCTTTAGAGCCTATTGGTGCAAAATCCCATTCTTCAGAATTTGTGCAAGGTTCAGAATTAGTTAAAGAAGATGTAACAATCTCACTGTACAATTTTTCTAATTTTTTTGAATCTTCTTCCTGAGAGATTTCATCATTACTGCAGGAAAATAGTAAACAAACTACAATTACAATAAAACTTAATTTTTTCATGGTTAGTGATTATGATTAGTATTTTTTATTGTAGATATAGTTTATTTTAAATGGTTGCGTAAAAACTTTTGCAGCTCAGAAATTTAGAACTTCAGAGAATTAAAAAAACTACCAAAGATGATGTACGGAAGGTTTTATATATTCTTCGTAAATTTTATTCATTGCCTTAATTTTTTCAGAAGATAATTTTGGTAAATCATAAACGGATAAATTAGATAGTACATGGCTTGTTTTAGAAGCTCCCGGTATAATACAGCTAATATCTTCAAAACTTAAAATCCATTGCAAAGCATAAGGTGCCAAATTTTCAGTTTCCGGAAATAATGTTTTTAATTCCTGAACGGCTTTTAGGCCTAATTCATAATCAATACCTGAGAAAGTTTCGCCTTTATCAAAAGCATCTCCATTACGATTAAAATTGCGGTGATCTTGTGGCTCAAAAGTTGTTCTTGCATCGAATTTACCTGTTAAAAGTCCGCTTGCCAATGGTACTCTCGCAATGATGCCAATATCTTTTTTTCTGGCTTCGGAGAAAAATAATTGTGAAGGACGCTGACGAAATAAATTAAAAATAATTTGAACCGTCGTTACATTCGAATATTCGATTGCTTTTAAGGCTTCTTCAACTTTTTCGACGCTTACGCCAAGGTTTAAAACTTTCCCTTGTTCTTTCAAACGATCAAACAATTCAAAAATTTCAGGGCGATAAAAAACTTCAGTAGGAGGGCAGTGTAACTGAATCAGATCAATTGTTTCTAGTCCCATTCTTTTTAAGCTGTCTTCGACAAACTTCTGAAGTACTTTAGGCTGGTATGCTTCACTAACATGCGGATTAATATGACGTCCACATTTTGTCGCAACATAAATGCGCTCCGATCTTGAACGTACTACTCTTCCAACAGCGGTTTCACTTAAACCGTTTTCATAAACATCGGCTGTATCAATAAAATTGACACCGTTGTCAATGGCAGTATTTAAAAGTTCGTCTGCAGTTTTATTATCAAAAGGAGATCCCCATTTTCCTCCAACCTGCCAGGTGCCAAGTGAAATTTCAGAGATATTAAAGTTTGTTTTTCCTAATTTTCGGTAGTTCATTTTTTTTCTTTTAGAGGTTCTGAGTGGCTAAGATTTTATATCCAAAGAAACAAAGCTTAGAATCTTAGTCTCTCAGAATCTTAGCAACTTTTTTTTCAATCAAATAAATCAGACGATAAATAACGATCGCCACGATCACAGATTACGGCTACGATAACTCCTGATTCTAATTGTTCGGCTATTTTCAAGGCAACGGCAACAGAACCTCCGCTGCTCATTCCGGCGAACACGCCTTCTTCAAGTGCCAGTCTTTTAGTCATATGGCGTGCTTCTTCTTCACTAACATCTATAACTGTATCTACTTTTGAGGCATCAAAAATTTTAGGCAAATATTCCTGAGGCCATTTACGAATGCCCGGAATCTGAGATCCGTCGCTAGGCTGAGCACCTACAATTTGAATATTCGAATTTTTCTCTTTTAAATAAGTAGATGTTCCAATAATAGTTCCTGTTGTTCCCATTGCAGACACAAAATGAGTGACGGTACCTTCGGTGTCATTCCAAATTTCAGGCCCGGTGGTTTTATAATGTGCTTTCCAGTTGTCTTCATTTGCGAACTGGTTTAGCATAACATATCCGCCATCAGCTACTTTTTTGTCGGCATAGTCACGCGAACCAATAATTCCTTCACTGGCAGGCGTTAAAATAACCGTTGCCCCATAAGCACGCATGGTTTGGGTGCGTTCTTTTGTAGAGTCTTCCGGTAAAACCAGTTCAATTTCAACCTGAAATAATTGAGCAATCATAGCTAGTGCAATTCCGGTATTTCCGCTGGTTGCTTCAATTAGTTTATCGCCCTTTTTAATATCCCCTCTTTCTAAAGCCGATGCAATCATATTATAAGCAGCCCTGTCTTTTACACTCCCGCCAGGATTGTTTCCTTCGAGTTTCAATAAAAGTTTTACGTTTTTATTTTTAACCAGATTTACAGTTTCCATTAACGGTGTATTGCCAATCAGGTTGATTAATTTCTGTGGTTTCATTCTATTTTTTTTCTTTTATTTTAACTTCGGTTGTAGTAGTATTCAGGACAATGGAACCAGCCGGAATTGATTTTGTTACCCAGGCATTTCCTCCAACAACACTGTTTTTTCCAATAATAGTTTCGCCTCCCAAAATGGTTGCATTTGCATAAATACAGACATTTTTTTCAACTGTTGGATGGCGTTTCGCATTTTTCATGTCTTTGCTGACACTTAAAGCTCCCAAAGTAACTCCCTGATAAATTTTTACATTTTTCTCGATTACAGTCGTTTCACCTATAACAATTCCGGTGGCGTGGTCAATAAAAAAGGGTGAAGCAATATTGGCTCCGGCATGAATGTCGGTTCCGGTAATTCGGTGAGCATATTCGCTCATCAACCTTGAAAAAAGTAATAAATCAAGTTTGTATAATTCGTGGCTTAACCTGTAAATTGCAATAGCATAAAAACCCGGATATCCTAAATAAACTTCGTCTATACTGTTTGATGCGGGGTCATTTTCTAAAATATATTCAGCATCCTGATTCAGCTTTTCTAAAACATTTGGTAATTTTTCCAGAAAGCGATCCCACATAGATCCACATAATTTTTCGGGTTTTTTGCAGGCTAAGACAGCAATTTCCTTAAAGCGAAATTCGAGTTCGTCAATACTTTCATCTAAGACTGCATTTGAATCAAAAAGGGTATAAAAAAGCTTTTCGGTAAAATCTTCGGTTTTAGTTTTTATTCCGTAATTTATGTTTGAATGGCTTTTTAAAGCTTTGATATTTTGTATGATAAGATCTTTTGACACAATTATAAAATTGAAATGGATAATTTGAAACGTTAAAAGTAAGGCGTTTTTTGGAAATAAAGACACGAAATCCCTAAAGAAATTTTCTTTTGAGAATTCTATTTGTTATAAATGAAAGAAATTTTGAAGGCAATAATTTATGTGATTGTTAAGAAGTTAAATGCGTAAATTAGCCCGTAAAATATATTAAAAATGAAAAATAATCCGACTTTTAAAAGTGCTATTTCAAATTTGTCTTTTTCAGTAAGTGAGAAAGTCT
Source organism: uncultured Flavobacterium sp. (assembly GCA_965650235.1). GTDB lineage: Bacteria > Bacteroidota > Bacteroidia > Flavobacteriales > Flavobacteriaceae > Flavobacterium. The sequence continues at coordinate 13,839 of CBFGNY010000058.1, forward strand.
CCGGAAAATCAATACATGATCCTATTCTGGGACTTATTATAAAAGATCATCCTTCATTTTGCGACAGCGATTCTATTTCTTTTAAGGAATTAAATGAGTACAGGCAGAAATATATTTCGAATTATTTATCTACCGAAATTGGAGCACTTTCAGAACTTGAAAAAAACGTTATTTTCTCTTTAAAGGAAGATAAATCAATTGTCAGCATTGTAGAAGATGAAGAAGAAGCCAGGAATTTTGGGCAACAAATAGCCGATAAGGTGGCAGATTTTGGCGGAAGCTGGACTTTTATAATTTCGTTTTTATTATTTATTGTTGTTTGGATTAGTGCTAACGTTTATATTTTGGTCAACAAAGGTTTTGATCCTTATCCGTTTATTTTGCTGAATTTAATTTTATCGTGCATTGCAGCTTTGCAGGCTCCGGTAATTATGATGAGCCAAAACCGTCAGGAAGAAAAAGATCGCACACGTGCCAAAAAAGATTATATGATTAACCTGAAATCCGAGTTAGAAATTAGAATGATTCATGATAAAATCGATCATCTGATAATGCATCAGCAACAGGAATTAATCGAAATCCAAAAAGTGCAAATCGAGATGATGAATGATATTTTAAATCAAATTAAAAGTAATTATTCATCAAAAAATTAAAGATAAAAATGTTTGTAGTAATATCCCCCAACCATAAAAATGCCATTTATGATTCCGGAAATACAAAGTAATTTATTGTAATTTTTTGACTTGTCTGAAAAGTGTAATGTTACAATTCCTAAGAAAATAAGAGTAGTGTAGAGTGCCGGATACATTTTAAAAGCAGCTAAAAAATTACCCTGAAAAAGTAAGAATAAAGCACGTTGAAATCCACAGCCCAAACACTCAATTCCGAAGAGTGTTTTGCTAAAACAAGGCAGCATATATTTTTCTAAATCCATAGTTTTTCTTTTTACAACTTTACAAAAATAGCAGATAAGATTTAAATAGGAGAGAAGTACTATTTTAAAGTTTCTTACTTTTGAAGTCTTATATTAAAAATATGAAAACTTTTAAAATTTTAATAATGGTTGTTGCAATTTCGATTGCATTGTACCAACAGGTTTCTGAAGAAAAGAATATATACATTACTATAATTGCAATTGTTGTATTTATGATTGGCATGATGCAGTTAAGTGCAAAAACACCAAGTAAAAATCAAGAAAAAGAAGAATAGGATGCTGACTAAAGGAGATAAGGTTTCTGTATTGGATGAAGCCATTAACGGAACAGTAGTTTCTGTTAAAAACAATGAAGTTTTAATAGAAACTGAAGATGGTTTTTTGATGACTTTTTTTGTCAATGAATTAATTAAAATTCAAGATTCCAGTAACTTAATGCATTCTATTAAAAGAATTGATTTAGATTTTGTTGCAAAGGAAAAGGAAGAGCCAAAACCGAGGAGTTTTGTTAAAGAAAAGAAAGATAAGCGTGAAATTTCGGCTCCGGAATTTGATTTGCATATTGAGAAATTAGTTCCGAATAAACGCGGAATGTCAAATTATGATATTTTAGCCCTGCAGACAGAAACGGCAAAAAGGCATATCGAATTTGCGATTAGAAACCGTATTCCCAAGATTGTTTTTATTCACGGAGTAGGTGAAGGAATTTTAAAAGCCGAACTGGATTTTTTATTAGGCCGTTATGACGGTGTAGATTTTCAGGATGCCAATTATCAAAAATATGGCTTAGGGGCAACCGAAGTTTATTTTAGGCAAAACAATAAATAAAATCTTTTGAAGTACTAAAAAAAGCTTTTTTAAGCACATGAAAAAAGTCCGTTACCTGTCTAATTGTTTTGGGAATTAGACAGGTAACGGACTTTTTTTTGTAAGAATAAATAAAAGATCTATTCTTTTATTAAGGCTGTAAATAGATGTTATTGTGTCTAAATTTCGCCAAAAATAAAACTACTTGGCAGTTTAAATTTTAAGCCTCCACTGTTGCTGAGCTCGACATTTTTTAATGTAATAATATGAATGTATTGTGTGCCGCTTTTTGTAGTTACAACTTCTATTACACCATTAGCTGTTGCAGTCCAGGTTTCATCAATTTCTGGTGATGTAGGTCTTGCAGATTGACAAAAATAAGCAGCGGTTATACTGGCTGTTTTATAAGTATTGAAAACAATTTGGTTTTGAGAGGCTGTTATGGTACTTTTTCTAGGTTCTGAAGTTTCAATATTCTGAATCAATAACGGGTCCAAAGCGTCAATAATCATAGACGTATTACCGGTATAATTATAGACTTGTGTTTGATTACACTGTTTGGCATTAGTAGCTGTAAAGGATACAAGTGGAGAGTTATAAGTTGATGTTGTCAGAACGCCAAAGTAAAAATTCGGATTAACTTGTTCTCCTCCACCAGGTATAGAGTAGCTAATATCGCTCATGTAGATGGAATGTTTGAAACCGTTAATTTTTGTACTTCCGTCAGGTGCTGGGTCTGATTCGTTTGCAGTTGTTGTAATCTTTATTTTTCCACCTACAGCTTTCGATTCGCTAGAAACATTTGGAGCAGAAGGTCTTATGGCATCACAGATATTAGAGCGATTAATTACGCCGTCAAAAGTTCTGTAAACAAGTTGTGGAAGTCCTGTATCGCTGATGCTAATCTCTTTTTCTCCAGGTATATCGTCAAACGTACCTTCTTTTAATTGTAATATTAAAGCCTCTTGTGGTTTTAACTTATAAATCAGTTCATTGGTTTCAGTGTCACAACTTTCTGGATTTTTTTCTTCATCAAACTCAATTATTTCAGGGACTAGATCTCCGTCGTCGCAGCCGTTAAGCATAATGGCGAATAACAATAAGCAAGCATATTTTTTCATCGTAATTTTATTTGGTTCAAAAATAGTGAAAAAATTGGCAAATGATATTTAAGAATTCACAATTGATATTTCATAACTTTGCATCAATGAAAAAAGTATATCTCGATAACGCTTCTACAACTGCCATGAGGCCTGAAGTCATTCAGGAAATGACAAGAATAATGATGGATGATTTTGGAAATCCGTCTTCTACTCATAGTTTTGGGAGAAATGCAAAAACTATTATTGAGCTTTCCAGAAAAAGTATCGCCAGAAATTTAAATTGTTCTGCCCAGGAAATAATTTTTACTTCCGGTGGAACCGAAGCAAATAACTGGGTTCTCCGTTCTGCTGTGGAAGATCTGAAAGTAGAGCGGATTATTACTTCTAAAATTGAGCATCACGCTGTTTTATATACCGTTTTGGCACTACAGTCAGATTATAATATTAAGGTTGATTATGTAAATATAAATCCTGATGGAAGTATTGATTTAACACATTTGTCTAATTTATTGTCTGAAGAAAAAAAGACACTTGTAAGTTTGATGCATGTAAATAATGAAACGGGAGCTATTTTAGATCTGGAAAGGGTTACTGTTATCTGTAAGCAATATAATGTACTTTTTCATTCGGATACTATACAATCTGTTGGTAAAACCGAAATTGATCTGCAAAAAACTTCTGTTGATTTTATTGTAGCCAGTGCTCATAAATTTTATGGACCAAAAGGAGTGGGTTTTGCTTTTGTCCGAAAAAATTCAGGTTTACAGCCTTTGCTTTTTGGTGGAGAGCAGGAAAAAGGACTGCGTGCCGGTACCGAAGCTGTTCATCAGATTGCCGGAATGGCAAAAGCCCTGACTATTTCATATGAGAACTTAGAACAGGAAAGAAAATATATTTTTGACTTGAAAATGTATTTGATAAATGAACTTGGACTTCATTTTCCGGATTTTAGAATTGTCGGAAAAAAAGAAGATTTTTATAATATAATCAATATTATTTTACCCTTTTCATCAGATAAAACTTCAATGCTCCTGTTCAGTTTGGATATGAAAGGAATTGCCGTTTCCAGAGGAAGCGCCTGTCAATCCGGAAGTATAAAGCCTTCACATGTATTAAAAGAAATGCTTTCGGAGACCGATTTGAAATTACCAAATCTCCGAATTTCATTCAGTCATTACAATACTAAAGATGATATTGACTGGCTGATTGAGTGCTTGAAGGCTGTATAGAAACTTCTAAATTCCAATTAAGAAATTCCAAATAGGCTCCTAAAATTTTAAATTAGAAACAAAAAAATTCTAAATTCTAAAATCTTAAATCTGCAATTTGAAATTATTTCCGTATTACCTTAACCTGCGAATCATTTGTTAATTTGATGATTGTCGAAGGTTTTCCTGCCACTTTATCTTGATATAAATTCACGACATAATCGACGCCTTTGATTATTTCTGGATTAATATCCTTAAAAGCAATCGGCGTAGGCTGCCCTGAAATATTAGCAGAAGTCGAAACTAATGGTTTTTTCATTCTCTCTAATAACTTAAAGCAAAAAGGTTCTTTTACCAAACGAATTCCAAGCGAATTGTCTGCGGCAATAATATTTGGTGCTACATTTCTAGGTTCATCCAAAATTAAAGTTGTTGGTTTTTCAGATAAATCAAGAATTTGCCAGGCTACTTCAGGAATGTTTTTAAAGACATTGTACATCATTTTTTCGCCATTCATCAGTACAATCATGCTTTGTGTTTCAGCACGCTGTTTAAGCTTGTATATTTTGGCAACTGCATCTGGATTTGTCGCATCGCAGCCAATTCCCCAGACAGTATCAGTAGGATAAAGAATGATACCGCCTTCTTTGATTATTTCGAAGGCTTTATGTATTTCTTCGTTGAGATTTTCCATTCTTATATTAAGTAAAAAGTAACAATTATATTGGCAAAGTAACGAAAAATATTTTTAGGAATCTCTAGACTTATAAGCTTGGAAGCATATTGAAAAAAAAATAGTAATAGCCATAATTTTATTTTCTTTATAAGAAAGTAGATATATATGAAGCTTGTTTTTTCTAAAGTTTATCCATTTTTTGGTTTGTTGTTTTAAAACTATTTTAGTTTAACTTTGCGAAAAATAATTCCTACGTAAAATAATTAGTCCTTTTACTCTAAAGCCATTCATGAAAAATTTTAAACGGTTTTTAAAATATTTAATTCCCCACAAGAAAAATTTAGTAATCAGTATCATTTTTAATGTTTTATATGCATTTTTTTCAGCTATTTCAATGCTTTCTCTCTTTCCTTTGATGAAAGTATTGTTTTCTGACGGAGAAAAAATACATGTTAAACCCGTATATGAAGGATTTAAGAGTATCGATAAACGTTATTTAGAAGATTCTTTAAACTATTTTATTACTCATAATACGGAAACCAATGGTGCATTGAGTACGTTGGTATGGATGGTAATATTTGTTTTGAGTACATTTTTATTGAAAAATCTTTTCAATTTTATTTCCATTGTTTATATGACTTATCTGAATAATGGAATTTTGAAAGATTTGAGGAATGATGTATATCAAAAAGTAATTAGTCTTCCGGTTTCTTTTTTTTCCAATGAAAGAAAAGGAGATTTAATCTCGAGGATGACTTCTGATATTAATACAATAAAAAGTGCCTTTTTGAGCATTTTAATGATGGTAAGTGAACCATTGACGATTGTTTTTACTTTGATATCAATGCTTTTTATAAGTTGGAAACTGACTATTTTCGTGTTTCTATTCCTCCCTATCTCGGGATTTTTAATATCCAGAATGAGTAAATCTATCAAAAGTCAATCAGGAGATATTTTTTCTCTTGAAGGACATTTATTATCAGATATTGAAGAAACTTTAGGAGGGATAAAAGTAATTAAAAACTTTACTTCAGAGAGCTTTTTCATACGACGTTATTTTAATTCAACAGAGTATATTAATAATTTGAACAATAAAATAGGAGTTCGAATGAGTTTGGCAGGCCCTATGAGTGAATTTTTAGGGATTTTTGTTATCTCTATTTTGTTAGTTTATGGAGGATCTTTGGTTTTAATTGATGGCTCTATGAGTGGTAGTGCTTTTATTGCCTATATGGGATTAGCTTATCAGATATTGACACCGGCTAAGGCGATTACAAAGGCAAATCAAGCTTTAATGGGAGGAAATGCAGCCTATGAGAGAGTTGCTTTTATTTTAGACGCAACCAATCCATTAAAAGACAATCTTGATGCTGTAACCATTACTGAATTTAAAAGTGAAATTAAGTTTACCAATGTTTCGTTTAAGTACGATACTGAATATGTTTTAAAAGATTTCAATCTAACCGTTCCAAAAGGGAAAAGGATAGCATTAGTAGGAGAATCCGGAAGTGGCAAATCGACTTTGGCAAACCTGGTAACAAGGCTTTATGATGTTACAGAAGGAAGCATCACTTTTGATGGTGTTAATATTAAAAATGTTACCACAGATTCGCTAAGAAAACAAATGGGTATCGTTGCCCAGGATTCTATTTTGTTTAATGACTCTATTGCAAATAATATTTCGTTAAGTATAGATAATCCAGATATGGATGCTATTATAAGTGCTGCAAAAGTGGCTAATGCACATAATTTTATTTCAGAATTTCCAGAACAATATAACAGTCCGGTAGGTGATGGTGGAGGAATGTTATCTGGAGGACAACGCCAGCGAGTAGCGATTGCAAGAGCTGTAATGAAAAATCCTCCAATCATGATTTTAGATGAAGCTACATCGGCTTTAGATACCGAATCTGAGCAATTAGTACAAGTTGGATTAGAAAATATGATGGAAAACAGAACCTCTATTGTTATTGCTCACCGCTTATCAACAATCCAAAATGCCGATTTGATTGTGGTAATGAGTAAAGGAAGAATTGTAGAACAAGGGACTCACGAAGAATTATTGAATATGAGAGGAAATTATTCCAATTTAGTGAGTTTACAGTCGTTAGAGGTAAATTAAATTAATAAAAAAATATATTAAAAAATAAATAGATGAAGAAAGTACTTTATTTTTATTCTGAAAACCCATTGCTTTTGACTCAGGGAAATAATGCACGAGCTATGGGGTTATTAAAGTATTTTAAAAGTAAAAATATATATGTAGATTTTGTTGGAGATCCTATTTATGTAAATGATTTTCATATACAGCAGCTAAAAAGTGAAAAATTAATTAATAATGGGTTTTTATTGGATGGGTTAAAAAGAAAGAAAAATAAAATACAAAAATTTTTTAATAAGCTTAATTTTCAAAAAAAAACTAAAAATAGATCGATTAATAAAGTAAAAGTTTTAGATAGGCTTAGGGATAATCATCATGAACGTTTTAATGATATTCTCAAAAATAATGAGTATGATTATATCTTAATATCCTATATTTTTTGGACAGGGCTTATTGAGAATAGTAAGCATATAAAAAAAGCTAAATTAATTATTGATACACATGATTTTATCACACCTCATTTTAAAAGCGAAAAAGGATTTGAATTAGGTGCTTTTTTTGCTGAAGAAATTAGAAGCCTATCCTTTTTTGATAAAATTTTGGTTATATCAATAGAAGAGAAATATATTTTTGACCAATTTTTAGATAAAGAAATACATTTAATAAGCCACCCAGAAGAATTGAAGCATAAATCGGAGAAAGAACTTTATGACGTAGTTTATGTAGCCAGTGACAATGTTCATAATGTGAAATCTGCTAAGTGGTTTTTTGAAAAAGTTTATCCACTATTGTCGAAGAATATTAAAATTTGCGTTGTCGGGAAAATAAATAACTGTATACCAATTACACTGGAAAATGTCCATAAAATAGATTACATTGAAGATTTAGAGGAAGTTTATAGCGTTTCTAAAATTGCTGTTTGCCCTATGTTATCAGGTACAGGCGTGAAGATTAAAGTAATTGAAGCTTTATCTTATGGCTTGCCAATTGTTTGTAATGAAAGAGGCGTAGATGGTTTGTTAAATAAAACTGATAATGGGTGTTTAGTAACTAATGAAGAAACAGTATTTGCTTCATACATCGAAAGATTGATTTCAGAAAAAGAATTTTATAATCATCATTCAGTTTTAGCAAAAGATTATTTTTTAAATAATCACGAGAAAAATAAAACATATACTGAATTAGATAGAATTTTCTTAAAATGAAAAAGCAAGGAATTAAAATTGTTGTAGATCCACAAATATTTGACGACCAATTATACGGTGGTATTT
>CBFGNY010000059.1:0-21811 GCA_965650235.1 uncultured Flavobacterium sp.
ATGGATGATGTTGCAGTAATGAGTAAGATTGCAGCAAAAAAAACTGCCGGTATTTTGGGTGATGATTTAGCCGTAAATGCTGAAAAAGCTTCAGGATTTGCTTCATCAAGAGAACTACCTGTACTTTGGGCAATTAGTAAAGGTTCGCTTCTTAATAAAATCATCATTCTGCCAATAGCCTTTTTATTAAGTGCTTTTTTGCCTTTTGCAATTATTGTAATTCTGGTTCTTGGAGGGTTGTTTTTAGCTTACGAAGGAGCCGAAAAAATTTATGAATTTATATTTCCTCATAAACAGCACAAACCGGAAGGAATAACTGAAGAAACCTTTACTGAGGAAGAAATTTTGATAATTGAAAAAGGAAAAATAAAATCGGCGATTATAACTGATTTTATTCTGTCTGTAGAAATTGTAATTATCGCCTTGGGTACAGTGATTGAGGAACCTTTAACGCAGCAAATCCTGGTAACTTCAATAATCGCTTTGATTGCAACGATTGGTGTTTACGGTCTTGTTGCTCTTATTGTCAGAATGGATGAGGCAGGTTACAGGCTAATTAAATTTAGTAAAAGAGAAAAAAGTATATCAAAATTTATTGGTAATATTTTAGTGAAGGCACTTCCGTTGATTATAAAAAGTTTAACTGTAATTGGTACAATTGCGTTATTATTAGTTGCAGGAGGTATATTCGTGCATTATATCCCATTCTTTCATGATTTAGCACCTAAAATAAATATGCCGTCAATAATAAAAGAGTTTGTTGTAGGCTTGGTATTAGGACTTATAGTTTTAGGATTTGTGAATTTATTTAAAAAACTCTTTGTAAAAAATAAGAGTTAAAGAAATACATTTTAAGCATAAAAAAAAAACCAGCATTTGCTGGTTTTTTTATAATCTTATCTTAAACTTGCTCCAAGCTCATTTTCAAAAGTCTGCTGCAATTTTGACATGATTTTATCAATTTGCGTATCCGTTAGTGTTTTTGTATTATCCTGAATTGTAAAGCTCAGAGCATACGATTTTTTACCTTCGGGAAGTTTATCGCCTTCATAAACATCAAATAGATTTATATCTTTCAAAAGTGCTTTTTCTGTTTGTCTGGCTAAATTATAGATACTTTCATATGTTGTATTCTGATCAATTAGCAGTGCTAAATCTCTGCGGACTTCAGGATATTTTGGAATATCAGAATATTTAATTTTTCCAGTGATGATTTTCAGAACCAGATCCCAGTTAAAATCAGCATAATAGACATCTTGTTTTATTCCGAAATGTTTCAAAATGGATTTTTTAACAACTCCCATTTCCACCAAAGTGTCATTATTATAGCAAACTGAAGTTCCTTCTGAAAAAATATCAGATTGTACAGGAGCATTTGAAATTTTATCAATTCCTAGACGATTTAAAATTCCGGTTACATATCCTTTCAATAAAAAGAAATCAGTAGTTTTTTGCGGATTTGTCCAGCTTTCTTTATTTCTGTTTCCCGAAATTAATAAACTTAAATGTTTGTGCTCTTCATAACCATTAAGATATTTATGGTATGTTTTTCCAAATTCAAAGAGTTTTAAGTCAGAATTTCTTCTGTTGATGTTGTATGAAATCGCTTCTAAACCGGAAAACAATAAAGACTGTCGCATCGTAGACAAATCACTGCTCAACGGATTTAGCATTGTAACATTATGCTCTTCTTTTAAAACAGTCGACAATTTTGCGTAAGCTGCTGTTGTTAAAGAATTGGCCATCATTTCATGAAAGCCCTGTGAGTTTAATTGAGATGCGATTACATTTTGTACTTTATAATCTTCGGTTCTTGGAGAATTAGAAACTGTTGCATTGAATTTTTTAGAGAAATCAATGTTGTTGTATCCATAAACCCTCAAGATTTCTTCGATAACATCTATTTCGCGCTGAACATCAACTCTATATGCCGGAATGGTCAATCCCAGACCAGATTCAGAAACGCTATTGACTTTGATATCTAAAGAAACCAATATTTTCTTGATGGTGTCTTTTGGAATTTCCTGCCCGATGATTTTATAAACATGGCTGAAATTTAGTAGAACAGAAAAATCTTCTATTTTTTTAGGATATACTTCTACGACATCAGATGTGATTTTTCCTCCTGCTACTTCCTGAATTAAAAGAGCAGCACGTTTCAAAGCATATTCGGTAATAGTAGGGTCAATTCCTCTTTCAAACCTAAAAGAAGCATCTGTATTTAATTGATGTCTTTTAGCTGTCTTACGAACGCTGACTGCATCAAAATAAGCACTTTCTAAAAATATAGAGGTAGTTCCCTCACTAACACCTGATTTTTTTCCGCCGAAAACACCTGCAATACAAAGCGGGCCTTTTTCATCGCAAATCATCAGGTCTTCTTTATGCAATGTTCTTTCGACATCGTCAAGAGTTATGAATTTTGTACCTTCAGGAAGTGTTTTTACAATTACTTTTCCGTTAATTTTTGTCGCATCAAAAGCATGCAGCGGCTGACCTAATTCATGTAAAACATAATTGGTAACATCTACAATATTATTTTTTGGAGTTAGTCCAATGGCTTTTAAACGATCTTTCAGCCACATTGGAGATTCTTCTACTGTAATGCCCGAAATTGTTACACCGCAATATCTTGGAGCCAAAAGCGGTTCTTCGACACTTACGTCAATTTTTAAGGTACGCATATCAACTCTGAAATTGCTTACAGATGGTGTGATTAATTCTATATTTACACCACGCTGCAGCATTCCTGCTCTTAAATCACGTGCAGTTCCGTAATGGCTCATGGCATCGGCACGATTTGGAGTTAATCCAATTTCGAAAACTTCATCATTTGCTATTTTAAAAACCTCTGCAGCTGGAGTTCCAGGAACCAGGGCATCATCTAAAACCATGATTCCGTCATGACCAGTACCCAGACCTAATTCATCTTCGGCGCAAATCATTCCGTGGCTTTCCTGACCTCGAATTTTACCTTTTTTAATAGTAAATTCGTTTCCTTCTTTATCGTATAAAATTGTTCCAATTGTAGCTACAGGCACTTTTTGACCGGCCGCAACGTTTGCAGCACCACAGACTACCTGTATAGGGGATTCTAAACCAATATTTAAGGTCGTAACTTTTAATCTGTCGGCATCAGGATGTTTCTCGCAAGTAAGTACGTGTCCTACAACAACTCCCTCTAAACCACCTTTAACCGATTGGTATTTTTCGACAACCTCAACTTCCAAGCCTAAATCTGTCAGTAATTCAGATGTTTGCTCTGATGTCCAGTCTGTTTTTATGAATTGTTTTAACCAGTTGTAAGATATTTTCATGTTATTATGTTATTCTTGAATAAGAGTGTAAATATAAGCATTGATTGCGGAGTTGGAAACAATTTTTTTCGTTTTTTGTCCGAGATTATTCTATGCAAAATGTTTTATAAAAAGGGAAATAATTTTCACTCAGGTATTGTGAACATTCCAGCTAATTTTAGCTTTTATCTAAATTAATTCTTCGATATGTTTTTTGATGTTTTCCGCTATTTTTTGTGTTGGAAGATCATTGGCGTCGGTTCCAAAAGGGTCTTCAATTTCTTCTGCAATCAATTCTAAACTAGCCAGAACATAAAATATGAATACCACTACAGGAACTACATAACACCCAAGTGCAAAAACATATCCAAAAGGGAGCGTCAGGACATAGATAAAAATAAATTTTTTGATAAAAGCACTGTAGGAATAGGGGATAGGTGTGTTTTTAATACGCTCGCAGGCTCCGCAAATATCTGTAAACGAAGTAAGCTCGTTATTAAAGGTTATTAATTGTTCACCTGAAATTTTCTTTACCGAATAAAGATCATTAATTTTTTGATACATTATTTTGGCAACCTGATTTGGTCTGTGTTTATAATGGTCAATTTCTAAATCAACATCATCAAAAAGCTGTTTACCTGTTTCCTCATCTTTCAAATGTTTATTTAAGATGGAAGCATATACCGGAATTATTTTTCTAAAGAAGGCCCTGTCTTTTTCATCGGTTAATACAGCGGCAAGTTTAATGGCAAGATTACGGCTGTTGTTAACAAGGTTGCCCCACATTCTTCTGCCTTCCCACCAACGGTCATAAGCAGTATTGGTTCTGTAGGCTAATAATAATGAGATTACAAAACCCAGCATGGCGTGCATTAAGGAAATGTTTTTTACATGACTGTCTTTTGGAAGTTTCCAATATTCAATTTCGAGATAAGCTATTCCGGCAGAATATAATCCGATAAAGAACATTATTGGCATTAATTTCCGAAACGTATCTGCTCTGCCAATATTAAAAATAAAGCTGAACCAGTCTTTTGGATTATATGAAGTCATTTAAATATATTTTCAGGCAAAAATAATTAAAAACTGATATTTCCCGCTAATTCTTTTAATGCAATTTCAGATAATTTAGCCTGATACTGGGCGTTACTGTTTCTTACTTTTGCATTAACATAATTTAATTGAGCCGTTCTGAATTCTAACGTTGTTATAGTACCTATATTAAACTTATCCAAAGTTATCGATAGATTTTGGCGTGCAATTTCCTCATTATCTTTTTCTAGTTCTATTAGTTCTAAATTCGTCAGGTAGGTTTGAAAAGCTGTACTTAACTGCGTGTTCAGAATCATATTTTGCTGTTCAATTGCGATTTGGGTATTTTCAATATCCAACTTTGCGATTTTTTCATTTCGGTGCTGATTAAATCCATCAAATAAATTTAAAGAAGCAGTAAAACCATAATTAAACCCTCTTGAAGAAGCCTGACTGGCAAAACCCAGACTCGATTGACTTTCTAAAAAATTATAACCTGAAGTTAAGGCTACAGTAGGGTATCTGTCTGCTTTTACTTGTTTTAGCTGTAATTCTGCAATTCGTTTGTTGATAATTTGAGCCTCTAAAACCGGATTTTGTTTTTGGGCTAAACCCAAAAGATCGGCAAAAACTAATTGATCATCGACGGTCAGATTTTCTACTACAGTAAAATCTGTTTTAGGTTCTCTTGCCAAATGCTGATTCAACAATATTTTAGCATTTGCATAGGATTCCTTTTGTCTTAATAAAGCAACCTGATCCGAGTTCAGGTCAACCTGGGCGTTCAGAACTTCTAGTTTCGAAGCTTTACCTATCGAAAACCTGTTTTTGGCCAGATTCAGTCTTTGGTTTGAAATGACAATAGTAGTATCCAAAGCCGATAATTGCTGTTGTTGCTGAACGAGATCAAAATAAGCCGAATTTACCTGCCCAATCTTGATTAAAATAGTTCTTTTTAATTCGGCATCTCCTAATTTCTGTAGCTCTTTTAACTGGTCTAATCGCGCAAACATTCTCATACCGTCAAAAATTGTCCAATCCAGGCTCACACCGTAATTCAAACTATTGTTTTTAGCATTGTTTAAAGAAGTGGTGGTTCCGTCCTGACGGGTCTGAGAAGAATTCTGGATGTTATTATTATCCACTACCGATGCTGTAGCTGTTGGCAGCATACCGGCATTTCCAATAGTTACATTGGTTTCGTTTATTTTTGAATTGTTTTTGGCAATTTTTATTTCAAAATTGTTTTCTAAAGCTATTTTTATTGCTTCTTCAATAGTCAGCACTTCCTGAGCACTGGTTTTTGCTATGCAAAACAAAAATAAAATCAGGCTTTTTAATATATTTTTCATGTGATGAATTATTCTATAAATTTTTGACTAAGCCCGACAGGTTTAAAAATCTGTTGGGTTTACTAAATTAAAATCTAAGACTTGCTTTCCTTTTCATATTCTTCAATATGATCAAATTCAGGATAATGTTTTCTGGCCTTAGACCACATTAAATAAATCGCAGGAATAACAAAAAGCGTTAATGCCAAAGAGAAAATGGTTCCCCCAACAATCACAACTCCCATTCCTATTCTGCTTGTAGAAGCTGCTCCAAGCGACATTGCAATTGGTAAAGCTCCTAATGCGATGGCTAAACTCGTCATTAGGATAGGACGTAAACGCGCTTCTGAAGCTTCTAAAATAGCTTCTAATTTTGGTTTTCCCTGTTCTCGTAACTGATTTGCAAATTCTACAATCAAAATACCGTTTTTAGTTACCAGCCCGATAAGCATTACGGTACCAATCTGGCTAAAGATGTTCCATGTCTGGTTGAAAAGCCATAATGAAAACAAAGCTCCGGCAACCGCCATTGGTACAGTTAAAATTATAATTAATGGGTCAATAAAACTTTCAAATTGTGCTGCCAAAATCAGGAATATTAACAATAATGCTAATCCAAATGCAAAAGATGTATTAGAACTACTTTCAACAAAATCCCTGGATTCCCCACTTAAATCGGTGGTAAAACTTTGATCTAAAACCTTAGCCTTAATTCTGTCCATTTCCTGGATACCATCACTGATACTTTGGCCTGGAGCCAAACCTGCAGAAACAGTTGCAGACATATAACGATTGTTATGATATAACTGAGGAGGATTACTTTGCTCCTCAACGTTTACAACATTGTCCATCTGAATCAATTCTCCGTTTTTGTTTTTTACAAACATCGAAGTCAAATCCAACGGTTTTGAACGGTCTTCCTGATCAAATTGACCTATTACCTGATATTGTTTTCCGTTTTTGATGAAATACCCAAAACGCTGTCCACTTAAAGAAAGTTGCAAAGTCTGGGCAATATCCATAATTGAAATCCCTAAGCTTTCTGCTTTTTCGCGATCGATGCTTACATTGATTTCCGGTTTATTAAATTTTAAATTTACATCCGTAATAGAGAAAACATCGCTTTTACCGACCTCCTCCATAAAAACCGGAATTTTTTCTCTTAGTTTTTCAAAAGTAGGAGCCTGAATAATATACTGAATTGGTAAACCGCCACGCCTGTTAACCGCAATTGTAGGTTGTTGAATTACAGATGTTTTGGCATCCGGATATTGTTTGGTCCATTTGGTCAATTTATCAGCAATTTCTTTTTGAGATCTTTCTCTTTCATGCGGTTCTTTTAATGAAAGCCTGACAAAACCACTGTTTACTGATGAAGAACCAAACCCTGGTGAACTAATAACCAAACTTACTTTTTTCTCCGGAATAGAATCATCTACCAGTTTCGAAATTTCCTGCATGAAACGATCTGTATATTCGTAAGAAGAGCCCTCTGGTGTATTCATACGCATTACGATTGAACTTCGATCATCATAAGGGGCAGTTTCTTTTGGGAGTATGGTGAAAAATAAATAAATAATTCCGAAACAGGCTATCAGAATTGGAAAGCTAATCCATTTTTTATCTATGAATCGTTTTAATGAATCTGCATAACCGCTGTTTAATTTTTCAAAAAAGGGTTCAGTTTTTATGTAAAAATTGGATTTTTTCTGTTCGCCGCCTTTCATTAAATAGGCATTCAGCATTGGTGTCAAAGTCAGCGATACAAATGCTGAGATTAATACAGCAGAACCGATTACGACTCCAAATTCCCGGAATAACCTTCCTACGAATCCTTCCAGGAAGATTACTGGTAAAAATACGGCTGCCAATGTTACAGAAATCGAAATTACAGCATAAAAAATCTCATTAGAACCTTTAATTGCGGCTTCAATCGGGGACATTCCTTCCTCAACTTTCTTGAAGATATTTTCGGTTACTACAATTCCGTCATCAACCACCAGTCCCGTTGCCAGAACAATGGCCAATAAGGTCAATACATTAATAGAAAATCCAAACATCCACATGATAAAAAACGTAGCAATCAGCGAAACCGGAATATCAACCAAAGGCCTGAAAGCAATTGCCCAGTCCCTAAAAAACAAATAAATGATTATAATTACCAAAACAATCGAAATCCCAAGGGTTTCCGCTACTTCCAATACAGATTTTTTGACAAAAATAGTATTGTCAAGTGCAATGTTCAGTTTTATATCTTTCGGTAAATCCTTTTTTAAGGCCTCGAATTTTTTGTAAAACTCAGATGAAATATCCAGATAATTCGCACCAGGCATTGGTACTATCGCTAAACCAACCATTGGAAGACCTGACTGACTTAATTTTGTTTCAATATTTTCAGGTCCTAATTCAGCCCGGCCAACATCACTTAGCCGAACAATTCTGTCTCCGTCAGTACGAATAATGATATTATTGAATTCTTCAGCTTTAGAAAGATTTCCAATCGTTTTTACGGTCAATTCGGTATTGTTTCCAGTTAGTTTTCCAGAAGGCAATTCGACATTTTGTGCATTCAGCGCATTGCGAACTTCGGCTACAGTACAGCCGTACGCGGCCAGTTTTACAGGATCTATCCACAAGCGCATGGCATACCTTTTTTGTCCCCAAATCTGAACACCACTCACTCCGGGTATTGTTTCCAGACGTTGTGAAATTACATTTTCGGCATAATCACTTAACTCTAATGAGCTTCGGGTATCACTTTGAACGGTCATCGAAATAATCGCATCACTATCGGCATCGGCTTTTGAGACTACCGGTGGGGCATCAATATCCTGGGGTAAATTACGAACAGCCTGAGATACTTTATCACGAACATCGTTTGCCGCTTCTTCAAGATCTTTATCTAAATTAAATTCGATAGTGATATTGCTGCTTCCCTGATTACTTGATGACGTGATATTCCGGATTCCGTCAATAGCATTTACAGCTTTTTCAAGCGGTTCCGTAATTTGAGATTCAATAATGTCAGAATTGGCTCCTGTATAATTCGTTCTGATAGAAACCTGTGCGGGGTCAATCGATGGGAATTCACGAACCCCCAAAAAAGTATAACCAATAAAACCGAACAAAATTATTAAAAGATTAAGTACAATGGTTAAAACGGGCCTTTTTATACTTGTAGTAGATAAACTCATTATGATGTGTGATTTTAGATTTTAGACTTCAGATTTTAGATTATTAGAATAAAGAAATTAGATTTTTAAATCCATAACTTAAACTTATAACTCACAACCTATAATTCTTAATCTTTTATTTTTACTTTAATAGGGCCCTCATTTCTTAAAGACATAACACCACTTGTTATAAGTGTATCGCCCGCTTTTAATCCTGATAAAATCAAAATTGAAGCATCGGTTCTGGTGGCTGCTTCAACCATAACTTCTTTGGCTTTGCCCATATTAGCGATAAAAACTTTTTTACCATCCTGTACAGGGACAATTGCTTCCGTAGGTACTACAATAGCATCTTTTATAATATTCAATGGCAATTTCACATCTGCAAAAGTTCCAGGAAAAAGTTTTCCGTCCGTATTCTCTGCAATGGCACGAATTTGTAAAGTTCTTGTGGCAACGGCAACTTCTGGTTCAATAGCATATATTTTTGCCTTATAAACTTTGTCTGATCCTGAAACGGTAAAATCAATAACAGAACCTGATTTTACCTGAGAAGCATATTTTTCAGGAATTGAGAATGTTATTTTCAGTTTACTGGTATTTACCAGTTTTGCCACTAAAATAGCTGGTGTAATATAAGTTCCCGGCGAAATAGAACGTAAACCAATTTTTCCTGAAAAGGGAGCTTTTACCGAGGTTTTAGCAATTTGTGCCTTAATTAACTGAGTTTGTGCTTTCATCGAAGCATAATCTGCGTTTGCAACATCAAATTCTTCCTGACTTATGGCCTCTTTTTCAAGTAATAATTTAGCTCTTCTTTCGTTTTCGCCCGCTAAACCTTCTTTTGTCTGTGCCTGTCTTAGTTGGGCCCGTAATTCAATATCATTTACCTTAAAAAGAACCTGGCCTTTGTTGACATGACTTCCTTCCGTAAAATAAATACCTTCAACGATTCCCGAAACTTCACTGTGAATTTCTACCTGCTCGTTGGCTTCTATAGAACCTGATAAAGATAAATTGTTGTCAAATGTCGAAGTTTTAACCACTATGCCGGTTACAGCTACAGGTGTGCCCTTATCGCCAAATTTTTTAGATTCTTCGTTTTTACTTTTGTTTGATAGTATTCTATAAGTAATAAACCCTCCAAGTAGTATAATTATGAGGGCGTAGATTAGGTTTTTTATTTTCATAAAAATTAGGTAAATATGTTTTAGGTATGAATTAGTGGTTTACAAATTTAGTTTTTTGAAGCGAAATCAAAAGAGCTTAGCGTTTATTTAACATCTGTATGTACAAGTGTTTTTTAAATTATTTATGCCTCCGTTTTTTTGCTAATTAGTTTAGACTTTGTTTTAAAAAAAAGGTTTAATAGCTCATATGTTTTTTAAATAATTTTCAGGAGCTAATCCTGTTATCCGTTGCAAACGAAGTTCACTGAACTCCGATCAAAATAAAAGTTAAGTGAAGTAATCTTTTGCTTTTTAAAGAAAAAAGCAAAAGGATTTTCACTTCTACCGGGGCTAGGGCTTTTGGATAAAAGAGAATTTTATTATCCTAACAGGTTTTTAAAACCTGTTAGGTATTATTTTATAGAATATCTTTTACATAAGCATCAAAAAAAAATGCAATAAAAACTTAGGTCTTATTGCATTTAAATTTGATTTTACAAACCTGCTAAAAATTGCTGAACTGCAGATTGCTTAGGTTCTTATAAATTCCATTTTCAAGATTTATTAATTCCTGATGTGTTCCTTCTTCGGTAATTTTTCCGTTATCCAGGACTAAAATTTTATCGGCATTCCTAATTGTCGAAAGACGGTGAGCAATAATAATACTTGTTCTTCCTTCCATTAAAACTTCTAATGCTTCCTGAACCAGTTTTTCGCTTTCACTGTCTAAAGAAGAGGTTGCTTCATCTAAAATCAGGATACTTGGATTTTTTAGTAACGCTCTTGCAATTGCAATTCTTTGACGCTGGCCGCCTGATAATTTCACGCCGCGTTCTCCAACCAAAGTTTCGAATTTTTCCGGAAAACCTTCTACAAAGTTCAATGCATTCGCCTGTTTGGCAGCCAGCATTATTTCTTCATCTGAAGCGTCTGGTTTTCCATAGGCTATATTTTCTCTAATTGTTCCTCCAAATAAAATAACATCCTGAGGAACAATACTCATGTTTCCGCGAAGGTTCTCTAAATCGTAATCATAAATGCTTTTTCCATCAACCAGAATTTCCCCTGATGTAATATCATAAAAACGCAGTAACAACGAAGAAATAGTTGACTTTCCTGCGCCACTCGGACCAACAATAGCAATTTTTTGACCGAACTCTGCAGAGAAATTTACATCTTTCAGAACTTCAACTTCTTTACGTGAAGGATAGCTAAAAGCGACATTTTTGAAGGCAACATTCCCTTTTATTTTTTCTACCAGAGCTCCTTTTTGATTAGCATTGATTTCTTCGGGACTTTCTTCTAATAATTCAAAAACACGTTCAGTTGCTCCAACCGCTTTTTGAATCTGGGCATACATTTCGGCTATTCCTCCAAAAGAAGCGCCAATAAAAGTGGTATAAAGTACAAATGAAATTAAATCTCCAACACCTTCAACTTCGCCTTTTATGGTTAAGGTTATTCCGTACCAGACAACAGCAACGACACATCCAAAAAGGCATAAAATAATAAACGAAGCAAAATAACCCCTGTATTGACCGCCTTTAATAGCGATTTTTACAATTTCCTTAATTTTGTTTTTATAACGCTGAATTTCATACCATTCATTTGCAAAAGCTTTTACATTGCTGATTCCCTGCAAAGTTTCTTCGACAATTACCTGACTTTCGGCTACTTTGTCCTGTGTCTTTTTTCCGTATTTACGAATAAATCTTCCAAAAATTACCGCAGCAACAGCCACAATTGGGACTATAGCCAACATCATCAAAGTTAATTTCGGGCTAATGCTCCCTAAAATCACAAAGCCCCCGATAATTAATATAAACTGACGTAAAAACTCAGCAATTGTAGTCGTAAAAGTATCTTGTAACTGCGAGATATCAGCGCTGATTCGGCTATTTAATTCGCCAACACGCTTTTGAGAGTAAAACGACATTGGAAGCTTTACCAAATTTTCATATAAAGCAAAACGAATATTGGATAAAGAATTTTCAGTAAAATTTACAAAAAGTGAAATTCTGAAAAAAGAAAAAATTGCCTGTAAAGCGAGAATTACCATAAGTGCGACGGCAATTTCATTTGCCCTGCTGAGATCTTTATTCGTAACACAATCAACTAACATTCCCATTAGTTTAGGAAAGGCGAGGGCAGTGGCACTGGTTAATAATAAGAAAACCAGACCCAGGAAAAATTTCCATTTATGGTTTTTGGCATATTTAAAAATCCGAAGTGCTTTTTGAAGTGAGTTAGAGTCTAATTTAGCTTTTGGTAAATCATTTTCTTGATATCTTGCCATTTGAATATACATTAAGGTATGCAAATGTATGATTATAGCAAATGAATACAAAAGAATAATCAAAAATCCCTTTTCGATTTGATGTTTTAACTAAATACCAAAAAAAGATCAGGATTTATTTCTTTTTTAAGAAGCTGGGATTTAGCTTGATAAGCAATTGTGCTAAAAAATATTTGATTTTTTTTCTAAATATACTTGCAAATACAAATTCTAGCTGTATATTTGCACACCTTTAAACAAAGGGCGATTAGCTCAGCTGGTTCAGAGCACCTCGTTTACACCGAGGGGGTCGGGGGTTCGAACCCCTCATCGCCCACCAAAAACTCCTTAAGAAATTAAGGAGTTTTTTTATGCTTATATTTTTATATCCTTCCGTTGTGGGCACGGCTTGAAAATCTGCGGTATCGCATATTTGTAAATGATCCAACCCATTGAAATAAAATATTTAATCTGTAACTTTGAGTGAATTAAATAAGATTAAAAAACAGCTGACTAATAAGATTTGTCAAATGAGGACACAAATACTGATTATATCTCTAAATTTATTACTAGAACAAGCCTAATGATATTGTGACAAGCAAAAGATCAAAACAAAAAAAATAAAAATTGACTGCACAGCCTATTATCGAAAATTTTAAAAATTATCTTCCGTTAAATAAAGCAGAAAGTTTATTATTAGACAGAAGGACTACACAGCGACAAATCAAGCGCAGACAAATGATTCTGCAGGAAAATTTTGTTTGCAAACATTATACATTTGTAGTTAGGGGCTGTTTTAAAATGTATAGCGTAGATGAAAGAGGCTCTGAACACAATATTAGTTTTGCGGTCGAAAATGAATGGATAGCAGATTTAGGAAGCTTCTACTCAGAAAAGCCAAGCAAACTATTTATTGAAGCAATTGAACCTTCTTTTATCCTGCAGATTGAAAAACAAGACTTACTTTACTTATTCGTTAATGTACCAAAGTTTGATCGAAATTTCAGGGTTATTATTGAAGAAAAATTCATTGAGCTTCAAAATCGTTTATTACAAAATATTAGCTCAAATGCAAATCAACGTTACTTAGATTTTTTGCAACAATATCCACAACTTGCATTAAGACTGCCTAATACTCAAATAGCTTCTTATCTTGGTATTACACCTGAATTCCTTAGTAAAATTCGTAGTGAAATACATATTAAATAATTTTTACTCTTAACTTATATTAAGACAATTTCTTAAGATTGTTTAATAGTTGACTGTAGATTGCCATTGTACATTTACTTTATAAATTTTAAAAAATGAAAAAATGACTAATCACAAAAATTTCTTTAAGCAATTTGTTGAATTTATTAATACTGCTGATGAAAATTTAGCACAACAGCTTATTAATCCCACAGCAAAATTTTATGTACCAGGTCAAGTAGAGCCTCTTATTGGTCCAGCAGGATATTTGGAGACCATCTTGATGATGCGCAAAGGATTTCCTGATATTCAATGGCATTTAGAAGAAATAATTTCAGAAAACGATAAATCTGCTATTCGTTTTACAATGACTGGTACGCATAAAGGCACTTTTTTGGGAGTTCCTCCAACTGGAAACAGCATTAAAATACAAGCCACTAATTTTTATGGTCTTATTGATAATCAGATTATAGAAGAATATGGGCAACCTGATTTATTAGCATTGTTGCAACAAATTGGAGCAGTACCTAAAAATTAAAAAGTAACATTCTGACAAAAATAACAGATCATCACAACAAAGTTTGGAAATAAATCTATGTCATCACGGATATTTTAGAGTCCCTCTTATTTTATATTTTCAAAAGAACATTAAAATTTGAATTAAGTGTTCGATTGCTGTCCCCTGACACCATAATTTAGAAACCTCCAAAGTCATTTGATTTTGGAGGTTTTTTGTGGTTTAAAAAGAAGCTAGTTTGGGATCAATACGAAGATCACTCACAAGGTTTTTGACTTTTTTTTAAATAGTTCGTGAGTTTCATTTCACGCTTTGGTATTTTACGGTTTGTTGTTCAAAACATACTAAGTTACATTTTTTCTTCTCTTTCTTTTTGCAGGTAAGTAATGAAAGTCAAGGGTGACACACCTGTCACTTTTTTAAATGTAGTTGTAAATCGGCTATGGGATAAAAAACCGGATTGATCTGCCAGATAACTTATTTTGTATTTCAAATAATCGGCGTCATTTCTCAGACGATCAACAATAAAATTAATTCTTAACTCACTAATGTAGCTTGAAAAATCTTTTTCATAATGTTTTTTTATAACATATGATAAGTAGCGATGGTTTATGCCAAGTTCTCCAGCCATGGAATTTAAAGATATATCCTTGTTGAGATAAAACTCAGATTTTTCAAATTTTTGAATACTATCTAAAATATTTTTTTCTGTTTCTACAGACATATATTCTTTTGCTGTATCTTTTTTCAGGGTTTCCTCAATTTCAACAAAAGGCATTCTTTCATCCTTGCTTATAAAATTCTTAAATTTTTTATGGTCTTGTTTTCTTCTGTAAATATATAATCCTAATATAAGTATAACAATAAAGATGCAGCTTCCAATAATAATAAAAGTGCTCTTTTTGTATTTTGACTGAGTATCAATCTGTTTCTTGCGAAGTGTTTTGATTAAGTCATTTGCTATTATTTTTCGATTGCGTTCCTCTTTTTTATTCAGTTTCTGATACAATTCATTGTAAGAAATGTACTTTTTACTATTTTCGGTCTTCTTATAAAAAGCAAGTAAAGAGTTATAGACTTCTTCTTTTAATGCAAAAAAATTTGAAGCATCCGCTATTTGTTCTGCCTTTTGGTAATTGAGGGACGCACTTTTATAATCTCCACTGGATGTATATACATTTCCAAGACCATTATATATAAAGCCTCTTAATGGACTATTTGATGATTGTGACTGACTAAGTTGTTTATTTGACTTCTCATAAAAATATAAAGACGAATCAATTTTATTCAAAAAAAGATAATTTTTAGCGATTAGTTCACCATTTACAGCTAACTGAAAAGACAAATCGATCCCAGCACCCGCTTTTTCAAACAATTGATTTCCTTTCTTAAGGTTGGTTATAGCTTTTGAATAATCAGCCTCAAGCATTTCATAGTAGGCAATTTCCTGAGACAAATTTCCCTGAAATTTATACATCTCACTTTTATTCTCTATTTTTTTACTTACGTCAACTGCTTTTTGTAAATAAATTTTACCAATGCTGGGAATTTCATTCTCACGGTAAAGTGTAGATAAAAAACCATTTATTCTTGCCTGAAAAGTATAATCATCATCTAATTGAGCCAAACTGTCTGCATGTACCAGAGCAGAAGCTGCTTCTTTTCGAATACCATATTGACGTAAAAGTGTGGCTTTAAGCATATATGCTTTTATTCTTTGTGGATTATTTTTTGAAATTTTATAAAGATAATCCGTATTGGCTAATGCTTTTTTAGGATCTGAACTTAACAATACTTGAGATGTTTCAGAAAAAATGCGGTCGTATTTAGAAACTTGGGCATTGCATTTCAAATGAGAAAAAAAAATTATGAACAAGAAGGAAATAAATTTAAAATACATATAACTCAGATAAATTAAAAAAATCAGAAACTTGTACAACGCTCTCTTTGTTAGGAAAGCCTCTAATTTTGACCATGATAGAATTCTGCAAATGTAGTTATTTATGTAAGGTATTTTTGTCTTATAAAATGATTTATTGAGAGATTTTGTTATAATTGTAGATAATACATTTATTTACTTTAATTTATCTCCTCGATACTTTTTCTGTACAATAATTTTTTAAGCTTGGTTTTGACCAAAGGCTATTCTACTTAAAAGTAATAATTATGGTGTACCTGAATATTAAGTATTTCAGGTTTGGTAAAATCACCTTCTTGTCTTCTCTATCATACAAATTATATTATTTCATGTGCGTTATAAATGTTTTATGAATTGCCAACGTTAAATTTTGGTAAAAAAACTAATAGTTAACCTTAAAAAAATAACTTCATACGATTTAATATTTATTAAATCTGAATTGCACAATGAGTTAATTGGTTTAAGTGTTTGTATTTGAATATGTTGATGTTTTTCAGAAGGGGGAATATTTTACCGTTTGCGTAATAGGTAAAGTCTTTTGATATTTTTTTTAAAATAGATTCATCAGTTTTGTGGCCGTTTAGATTAGAAAAAAAACAATAGTTTTTTTCATGCAAAAAGTAGTTTAAAGACTGTTTGTTAAAGTAATATTTATGCTTATTTGGAAGCCTTGAAACAGTAAAAAGAATTTATTATTGTAGAATAAGTTCTACGAGTGACTTTGTAATATTCTACGTATTATATTATATGAACAAACTATTTTTGTACTTGTTTAAAATAAAAATATCCAATAAATGTATTATAAATAATATGTGAATTGTTCAAGACAATCTATTCATTTAAAAGATCTCCCCAAATCAATTTGAATAATTAGGTGTCAATTAAGCTAATGTGATGTTTTTATCCAAATGTTAGTTTTTATAACATTAAAATTTTGCTATTTAATTATAATACTTAATTAACAATTATCTGAGTTTTTATTTCTTAACTCATTTTTTTGTTTCATTTTAAAATATAAATTTTGATTAGAAAACTTTTAACGAATAACACATTTAGTTTATTAAAGCTAAAATTCACGCAAAGAAAAATAATTCACTACACTTTATTGGCAAGTGTTATTCTTTTACAAGTAATTGTAGTTATCATCTGGTATAATGAAAAAACAAATGAATCTAAAATAACAAACACTATAAATTCTTTAAATTCTTTGAATGAAATATCATATTTCACAAGTAAAATAAATAATTCATTTATCGATTCTCAAAGAAGTTTTACTGCTTATACAAGTAATAAAAATCAAACTTCTCTGGAAAAACATATTGTTTCTTTAAAGGAAATAAGAAATTTAATTGATAGTTTGAATTTAGTTACTATTAAGGATAAGGAATTTATGAAGATTCTGGCAGAAAAACAGCAATTAGGATCTGAGATTTCAGCTTTAAAATCAGATATTGATTCTATTATCACGATACAACTTGACCATAATACAAATAGTACTTCAAAAATTTTTAAACTAAACAAATTTGAGTATAAAAATATTTTGAACAGTATTGATATAGAGTCTTATATAAAAACTGACAGTGTATCGCGAAAAGGATTGTTTTCAAGGATAGGAGATGCATTAGCAGGGACAATCAATGTGCAAAAGGAGCAGTTAAATATAACTGTTACTATGAAGTATATGAATAAGATAGTTTCAGGAAGTATTGAAGACCAGATAGGCAATTTATTTACGGTTACTAATAAGTATTATGAAAATCAATTTATCAATTTAAAAAACTCTTTTGCAAGTTTAGATGAGCAAAATTCAAAATTGATTGAGCTTAATAATAAATTACAGACTTTACTGCCTGAAATAATGCTTAATTATAACAGATCCTTAAATGTTCTTCAAAAAGATACTCAAAAGCAATTACAAAGCCAATATGAGACTAATAAGAAAGTAAAGAATTATACAATAGTAATGTTAATAGTATTGATGTTTGTTATATCGATTATACTTTTAAGTTTTACAAGAATGGCTTTTAAATATGAAAAAATATTAACTACCGCTCAAACTCAGATTCGACAAAGCTTAAATTTTAAAAACAGGATCATGGGTATGATAAGCCATGAAATTAGATCTCCGTTAAGTATAATTTCTATTTACAGTAAAATGATTGGCTCGTCTGTAAAAGATCCGGAAATAAAAGAAACCTTTGAATCGATTCAATTTACAACAAATTCACTGCTTCTTTTGGCAAATCAAATCTTAGAGTATTCTAAAGATGAAAATCAATCACCTAAATTAAAAAACAAAAATTTTTATTTAAAAAGCGAAATCACTCAGATTATTTCTTCAATGAGTTCATTAGTAGAAACCAAAGGAAATAAAATAGAAGTTAACTCTAATTTAATTTCAGATTATGAAGTTTATTCTGATGCTACAAAAATTCATCAGCTCTTTTATAATATAATTGGCAATGCTAATAAATTTACAAAAGACGGACTGATTTCGGTTACTATTGATCTTCAAAATGTAAAGGACAAGGATCTAAACTTAAAAGTAATAATTCAGGATAATGGAATTGGAATTTCAGAAAATGATTTAAAAAATATATTTGAGTTGTATTATCAGGGTATTGTTTCAGGAAAGGTCAATGATTTGGGTGTAGGTTTAGGGTTGAATTTATGTAAAGAGATTGTGGAATTGTTTGGCGGTGAAATTAGTATTCAAAGTGAGGAAGGGAACGGGACAAAGGTGGTATTTAACCTGATTCTGAAATTAGTTTAGCATATAAAAATGAGGTAGGTATTGCATGTATTGTGTAATTCTCAAAGAGATAAAAAATTAAAAAAAAATAGATTTTACAAATAATCAATTTACTTAAATATAAATGACATCATCAAATAATTATAGTTTTTTAATTGCAGATGACCATAGTGTTGTTAGGAACGGTGTTTCTTTAATTATCAAAGAGCTTTTTTTAAATGCTGCGATTCACAAAGCTGGAAATTTTAAAGAGATTTTTAATGTACTGAAGGAGGTTAAAGTTGATTTATTAGTTTTAGATGTAAATTTTCCAGAAGGAAATAGTATTAGTATTTTATCAGAAATTAAAACTATTCAGCCTGACATTAAAATAATGATATTTTCAGTTTATGATGAGAATATTTATGCCATGCGATATTTGAATGCCGGAGCATCAGGATACGTGAATAAAGAAATTTCTGAAGATGAAATAAAACATGCAATCAATACTATAATGTCCTCAGGAAGGTATATTACTCAGAATATTAAAGACAGAATTTTAGATTTTTATATTTCAAAAAAACCAGTTAACCCATTAGACCTGTTATCCAATAGAGAAATAGAAGTCGCTCAACTATTAATTAAAGGCTACGGAAACCTCGAAATATTAGAATTGTTAAACATAAAAAAAACTACGGTAAGTACTTATAAAAACAGAATTTTTGAAAAGTTGGAAATTAACAATTTAGCCGATTTAATAAAATTTTTCCAGCTATATTATGATGGATGATCAAATTTTGGCACTGTAATAAATTATAGGTAATTCAAACGAAATAGACTTACAATAATATCTTTTGAATTATATCATTACAAAATTTAGAGATCCGTGGAGATCTTTGGGCACTTTTTTATAGAATTTTAATTATTAATTATATGGTGAATTTTACATTTTTAAAAATTTTAACGACAACCAGAAAATGGACTTTGAATATATTTCTGGTCTGCTTTTTATTGTTATTATGTACTAATAAAACTTTTGCGCAAGCAGGAAAAGATGGTGCATTAACAGTAACAGCAGCAAATACTGTATTAAACAGATATACAAGAGTGACTGCCGATGTATTGGCTGGCTCGAATACTGTAACAGTAACTAATATAGCAGAATTAAATCGGGATGCAATTTCATATTTGCCAGCCGGTTATGTAACAAATGCTGCAGGCTTTGTCTCCAATGCTCTTGTAGCTGGTGATTTGATCATGTTGTATCAGGCACAGGGAGCAACCATTAATTCTACTAATACAATTGATTACGGTGCTGTAACAAATTACAATAATGCCGGATCTTATGAACTGGCATATGTGAGCAGTGTTGCGGGTAATGTTATTACGTTGAGTTGTAATACCCGGTTATCTTATTATGCAGCCAGATATGTGCAGGTAATAAGAATTCCGCAGTATACAACATTAACAGTTACCAATCCTGGAACTGTTGTGGCAACCCCATGGGGGGCACCTACTTTTGGCGGGGCAGATGAGTCGGCTATAGAGCGAAGAAAAGGAGGCCTCGTTGGAATTCTGGCGGACAATATTGTCAATAATGGTTCAATAAATGCAAATGATGCTGGTTTTAGAGGAGGTACGAGAGAAAATACAACCTCTGGCACAGGAGGTAATTTTTATACCGACTTTAGAACTACAGATGCTGCCTTGTCTGCTGAAAAAGGAGAAGGTATTGCAGGTTACAGAACAGATTATGATACCTCATTTGGAGGTAGATATGGTAGAGGCGCAGCAGCTAACGGCGGCGGCGGCGGTAATGCACATAATTCTGGAGGAGGAGGAGGTGCCAATGGAGGTAATCCAGCCGATTGGTTTAGAGGAGCCGGTGTAATGAATGATTTTGGTACCTGTGGTACTCCGGGTGCCTGGGCTTTAGATCCAAATTATCTTGCAAACGGAAATACATTAACCAATTCTTCAGGTGGAGGAAGTGGAGGATATACTTATTCTTCATCAAATCGAAATGCTTGTACTGAGGGACCATCCTATCCGGCCGGTTTTATCTCAGCAGGTGTTCCTGCTGCTGCTGTTTCTAATGCTGTGTGGGGAGGAGATTATAGAGATGCAGTAGGAGGATTAGGAGGAAGACCGTTAACATCAACCGGGATGGAAAGTCAGATTTTCTTTGGTGGTGGTGGTGGTGCCGGTGACGGAAATGACAATGCCAGTGCAGATGGTGGAGATGGTGGAGGAATAGTTTTCTTAATCGTTGCAAATGATATAACAGGCAGCGGTACTATACAAGCTAATGGACAAAATGGATTTAATACAATCGGAGGGCATAATGATGCTCCCGGTGGTGGTGGTGGTGGTGGAACTGTTTTAATAGAGGCATCAACACTGGCAAATACCATAAATGCAAATGGAGGAAGAGGAGGTAGCCAGTTAATTACTGGAGCTGAAGCTGAAGGTCCTGGAGGCGGAGGAGGCGGAGGTGTAATCTCTGTTAAGGCTACCACAGATTCATCTGTTAAAACAATTCTTGGAGGAGTAAATGGACAAACTGACTCCTCATCAGTTACAGAGTTTAAAGCTAATGGAGCAACTAGCGGTAATAGTGGTTCTATTTTAGCAATCACAGTTACCTTGAATTCATCTGTTTGTCAAACGGATTTGGAAGTCGAAAAAATAGTTGACAATGCTACGCCTAATGTGGGAGATAATGTAACCTTTACGATTACTGCTACAAACGATGGACCAAACGATGCTACAGGTGTTCTTGTGAATGATGCACTTCCAACGGGCTACACTTTTGTGAGTGCCGTACCTTCAGTTGGAACCTATGATAATACCACGGGAATCTGGACTATCGGTGCACTGGCTAATGGATCGAATGCTACTTTAGCGGTAGTGGCAACGGTAAACCCAACAGGTGTTTACGCCAATACTGCCAGCATAGACGGAACCGAACCGGATCCTGATCCAACAGACGACTCTGATACGGAAACCCCGACACCTGTTCTGCAGGCTGATCTGAGCATTGTCAAGACAGTAAGCAACGCTACACCGAATGTTGGTTCTAACGTAACCTTTACCCTGACGGCGAGTAATGCAGGACCGAACAACGCTACAGGTGTTCTTGTGAATGATGCACTTCCAACGGGCTACACTTTTGTGAGTG
>CBFGNY010000060.1:0-21732 GCA_965650235.1 uncultured Flavobacterium sp.
GTTGCATTGACTTTTACGTCGTGAAATTCTACATCGGTCGCCGTGTTTATGGTGAAACCTTCCTTGCCATCCATATTGATATTGGAGAACGTGATGTTTTGGATTGGCATTTCAACAATTCCGCGAACGAACCCGGCTTTGTTGACGTTTCCGCCTGTAACGTTGCTGATGTGGATGTTTCTGAAAATCGGCGTGCGCTCTGAAACAGGCTCCACAGGATTGTCTTTGTCGTAGAAAAGATCGAGAATAATGGCTTCTTCCTTGATGTTTTTCATTACGATGTTGTCGACACGAATGTCTTCTACAACTCCACCTCGACCACGAGCGGCTTTGATACGGATTCCACGATCAGTTCCGTCGAAAACGCAATTGGATATAGTGATTTTTTTGATTCCGCCTGACATTTCGCTTCCGATAACGACACCTCCGTGACCGCTTAACATCGTGCAGTTGGTGATGGTCACATTTTCGGTTGCTTTTCCGTATTTACGCCCGTCTGCATCGCGACCCGATTTGATGGTGATACAATCGTCGCCAACGCTGATGTGGCAGTTCGAAATGTGAACGTTTGTACAGGATGAAGGGTTGATTCCGTCTGTGTTTGGGGAATGCGGATTGAAAATCGAGATTCCGGTTACGGTTACGTTGTCGCAGAATTCTGGATTTATCGTCCAGAAAGGCGAGTTTTTAAACGTTACACCTTCAATTAAAATATTTTTGCAATTGTAAGCCTGGAAAAAAGAAGGTCGGAAAAAGTGTTTGTCAATCGTTCTTTTATAGTAAGGTTCGTAAACGATTCCTTTGTTTTGCTCAGTCCACATTTTTTGGTATTTTGTTTCGGGAATCGGACCTTTAGCGGTTTCTATTCGGTACACTTCATTCCACCACGCTTTTCCCTGTCCGTCGATTACGCCTCTTCCTTTGATGGTAATGTTTTCGACATCTTTGGCATAAAATAATGGAGAGAATGACTGCATTACGATGCCTTCATAACGCATTTCGACGTACGGAAGGTAGTCATCGAAGTTGTCTGAAAATTTCAAAAGCGCTCCGGAATCCAAATGAATCGTGATATTACTTTTTAGTTTTAAAGCGCCTGTTAAATATTCTCCGGCTGGGAAAAATATGGTTCCACCTCCGTTTTTAGATGCTTTTTCGATAGCGCCTTGAATGGCTTCGGTGCATTTTATGCCTTTGTTGTTTCCGCCTTCGTTTAGGATGTTTAGCCAGCCGTCATTTGCGAAAGCGGTGTTTAGTCCGGTTATGAAGAAGAGTACTATTATGATGTTTTTGATTTTCATTGTGTTGTTATTTTGTTCTCGCAGATTGTGCAGATTGTGCGGGATTTTTTTATCTGCCTGATCTGCTAAATCTGCGAGAGATATTTATTCTTTTTTGTTATTGAGAAACGAAACAACCTTTAACTTTTGGCTTATTGTAGTGAGGTTGCTTCGTTCCTCGGGATGACAATATTGTGGTTACTTTGAACTTAAAATTAAAACCCAGTCGTTTCCGTCTTCTTTTTTGCCGGAAGGCTGAAATTCTTTTGTTCCTTTGTTATCAAATGTTCCAATCTTTGTTTTTTCACCATTTCTTGGATTGTACCAAGTTGCGGTTACTTTTTCTCCTGAGATTTTACCCATGTTGACGGTAATTTTTCTTCCGGTATAGGTGTAAATCAAAGCATAATCATTTCCTCTTGTTGCCACCTGATAATCGTATTTTTCACCCTGATTGGCCACTAATGACTGGTCTGGAACTCGTTCTAAATATGGAAATTCCAACATCAGATTTTTAATGTGTACCATTTGTCCGGCTCCGGGTGCATTGATGGCGTCACTCCATAATTCTTTGTTTCCGTAGGCCGGATTATCGCCTTTTCTGAACATTTGCATTACGGCATTGTGTCCGTAAGTGTAACCCGCTCCTCCTGCAAAAACCGACCAATATCCGTAGCGTCTTACATCGCTGGCTGTCCATTTTGGCTGTAAAGTATCGTGCAGACCGTGTGGAATTCCTTCGTAGGATGGTTCTCCGTCCAGTGTTGGTTTGGTTGGTTTTAAATCCCAGTCTCTATGAACAAATTTGTAATTATCTTCTTTGAAATTCGTTTTTATCGAATCCTGGTCGTATCTTCTGTGACCGGACTGGAACATATTGAAATCGAGCCAGCTTGCGTTATGATAATTCTCTGATGAATCGGTTCTTCCGAAAGGGTGAAAAGTCACTAATTGATCAGGATTACTGGTTTTTAATATACTTCCGAGTGCATTCCAGATGTCCTGAAATTTATCTCCGTAAGTATCCCCACCGTTCAACCAGATTATATTGGTTCTTTTTTTATATCGATCTGCTAAAAATTTTGCATATTTTTCAACATCCGCTTTCGTTACTTTACTTTTAGCACTACTAATATTAGTTCCCCAAACCGGAACCATTGCAAGGTAGATTCCGTTTTTTTGAGCCACATCAAGAGTATAATCTACGTGGTCCCAGTAATCGTATTCGGGAGCATCCTTAGGATCGTTGCCCGGTGAAGTAATTTGCTGAGACAGATTTTCATTCATTAATGCCTGATCGCCATACGCATTTACAGCATTCACATTATGCAAAACCATTACCTGAACAACATTGAATCCTTTTGCTTTTCTGTCTTGTAAATATTTAACAACACCTTCTCTGTCTAATTTTCCGAATGTCAGCCAGCCTGTATCGCCTAACCAGAAAAATGGTTTCCCTTCTTCGGTAACAAAATAATGCTGGTTTGGGGAGACTTTAAGTTTTGGTAAGTTTTTGGATTGCGAAAATCCACTTTGTGCTGTCAACATAAAGGGTATACAGAGGGCGAATAGGTATTTAATTTTCAGGTTCATTATATTTATTTTGAATTATGTTTATTTGTCATTACGAGGAACGAAGCAATCCTATTTAGTTGCTCTCGTTATGTGATTGCTTCGTTCCTCGCAATGACAAACCTTGATTAATTTTTCTTTACTACAAAAAGTACTTTTTCTTTTATTTCAGCTTGTGGAATTACTACTTGTTTTCCTCCGCTGATATTTGATTTTTTCGTAAAACTTCCATTTGAAGCATTGATTGTATATACTTCGAAAGTTCCTTTGTGATTTGATAAGTCGATAGAAATATCCTGCTCGTTTTTCAGATAAAAAAGGTAAGCATTCCCTTTATTTTCAAGCTTCCAGAGCTTGTCTGAAAAAGTAGTTCCTTCTGCAAACTTCATACCAGTTAAGGCAGAATGAAACGCAGAAAGTTCAATTTTTGGAACATTTGCCAATGATGCTCCTCCCATTAATGCAGCCCAGCCAAATCGTGGTGCTCCCATTGTGGAATATAATACTGCTTTTTCCGGATATTTTTTACGGTATTCGCGAACAGCTCTATAAACCTGATCATCGGTTTCTTTTCCGGTTTTGATTTTACGAGCGTGCTGACGTGGTGATAAGTTTTTTCCGCCTTCCGGGGCATAAAGTGCTCCGTCTTCTTTGTAATACCAATATCTTATGTCAATTACATCTACTGTTTTGGCTCTTGCAGCGTCATTTAGAATAGCATCCTGAACATCTTTTGTGGCACTTAAAACTATTTTGGATTCATTTTGATTTCCCTTTTCATAGTTGGCTATTACATCAATCCAAAATTGCATAAAGCTTAAAGGTCCTGTATATTCGGCACTTGTGAGTTGTAGAACGTTGGCGTTATCTTTAAAATTCTCCAGATTTTTTTCGATAAAGGCTTCATGTAACTTTCTTATATCTGCATTTTTTACATCATAAAACTGTTCGGCAAGGAAAATCCTTTTGTCGCCTGCATACGGCGGAGGTTCTGGCAATCCTGTTGTATTGATATTATTTGCCGGACGCCATGGTGAACTTGACCAATGTGCGCCTGCTTCTAAAATATTATGTTGGAAATACGCTTCGTTTAATAAAATTTTATTTTTTTGACCGGCTAATTCTGCAAAGGTTTTCAATCGGTTCCAATACCACGCATTGAATCTGGTCAAATCGTATTTGCTCAAATGATCCCAGGCAATTCCCTGACCGCTTCTGTCGAAAGGCTGTTCGTAAAAAGGCGCCCAAACATCGGCATCCATTCTTCTGATGCGTTCGTGATCGGCCATTCTTTGTTCGTACCACAATCCGTAATTATGATCGATTGCCGATTTATTGTTTTCGACTAAATAATTAACGGTTTCTTCCAGATTATCAGTGTAACCCATTCCATAATGTCCGGGAACAAATCGGGTTATATGTGGTCTTGATTTTGCGATTTCAGATTCGCGCAGACTGCCTCTCCACCAGGGAACATCAATAACTTCTCCGGTAATTATTCCTTTTAAAGATGTTAATAATCCGTTGGTTATGGTGATTTTATCAGTATTCGAATTCGCCACTATATCTGATTTTACTTCATCAATTCGTTTTGCTTTTGCATAAGCAATTGCAATAGGATTTCTAGTTGATGCTTTACTAATAAACTCTTTTAAAGTTTCGTTTAATTTATAAGCTTCGGCTGTTAAAGCTGTCGCTTGTTCTATCGTTGGGCTTGAAGAAGGTTCTGATCCTAAATCCATAATCTGAGCATCCATCGGTAATTTCCCCAGACGCTGTTCCAGCAAAGCATAAAATAAACTTCTTGGGCTGATGTGATTGTTCACGTCTTTCCAATGCCCGTTTCCTGCCCACTGCGCCCAGACTCCAAATGCCCAGTTGTTGGCGGTTGGCGGATTGTAATTTTCTATTTTGGATGCGGATGTTTCCCAGATGACGCTATTGGCAGCGTTCCAGCCTAAACCTCTTGCATCCTGTTCTTTGTTTTTGAAACTGATTGTATTTCCATCAATTAAAGAAACATCAAAAAGGATTCCGGTTGCCCAGCTTCCAACTGATCCGCTGAAACTATATGGTAAATGTGATTCGCATTGTAAAAAGACATTTGGTCCTGCAGTAGCATAACCTCCAACCACAAAATCATTGTACCCAAATTCAGAATAACATCTTTGAAATAAAGTCTGCTGTCCTTCGGTATAAAAAGTATTTCTTCTATGGGCTGCAATTTCAGAAATTGGGTTTAAAGCGAGACAATCTTCAACAGTAATTCTTTTGGCCGTTTTTAGAATTGAAACCGCACCGCCGGCAAACTGTTCAAAATTGACTTGTCGTACCCAGATATCTTCCGCATTTTCGATAGCAATTCCATACCATCTGTGCTGTTCGTCTTTTGGATTTGTGGTATCATAATCTGATTTCAGAGTAAGATTTTCAACACCCACATTATTGATTCTTCCTGACCAAGTGTAATTTACTACAGTTGATTTTGATAATTCTTCGTCTAAAGCGTTCGTTAAAGGGGCATCAATGGTAATTTTATTTCCCTGAACTGCTATAATTTCCCTGTCGGCATGAATGACGAAATCGTCGGCTTTCCAACCGATCCATCCGCTTTCTCCACCAAAATCATTCATTGACAAAAGGTCAATCCATTTTTTTGTTATAGGAGTATTAATTACAATTTGGTCTCCTTTTTTGAAAGTATTCGCATTATTTACTGCTAAAATTGTTGTTCCTAACGGTGTATAATTAGTTGCTATTTCTGTTGTCTCTTTGAAAACACGATTATTGATTCCACTTATATTGATAATGGCTTTTCTGTTGATTGAAGTTCCTAAAAGTGTAGTTCCGTTATTTCCTGAACCACTTCCTCTTAATACAATTCCGCTTTCCTTAATATTGATTTCACCCGAAACTTTAAAGATTCCTTTGTCTAAAAGTACGGTTCCTTTAAAACCATTTTTATCAGCTTTCAATTTGGCAACATAATCTATTGCGGATTGAATTGTTTTGGTTGCATCGCCTTCAATATGGGGTACATAAGCTTTGATAACCACATTTGGAATAGCAACCGAAGAGGCTTTATAACCTGCAAAAGAGAAATCCGGGATCTGGTTTCCTTCTGTATCGGCTGTCCGCTCCAATTTTCCTTCTTTGGTTTTTGTAATATCGGGAAAATTATTCTGAGCAGTTCCTATTTGGATACTTAAAAGCACCGAGAAAACCGACAAAACTATTTTATCTTTTTGTAGAGAAATTGTATTTTTTAACTGGATAAAATTCACTTTAAATTTTTTTACAAGCTTTATATATTAACGGTTTTTGAAAAACTATTAATTTAATGCGTTAATTATTTTAAATTGATATTATAAAAAACAAAATGTACCGAGCCTATGGCTCTTATACTGTTCTGCATTTTTAAACTGGACTAAAGTCCAGCCCTACAAAATGCGCCGAGCCTATGGCTCTTTTTTACTGTAATAATCCTTTGGAATTTGCCAAAGTATCGTTATTATTTTCTGTTTTTCTCCAATCTGTTTTGCTTTTTGGATCTATTCCGTTAAAATACTTTTCGATATTAGTGTAGCCATCACCATTTAAATCCTTGTTTGCATCTGAAGCATCCTTTGGATTTAAGCCATATTTCTTTTCCCAGGCATCCGGAATTCCGTCATTATCAGAATCTTTATAGGCTTTTCCTTTGTATTCCGGATAACCGCCTACCTGATTGGGATGTGTTATAATTCCTTTTTTATAAGAGTCGGCAGGTAATCTTCTTTTGATATATTCTTTTCCGATTGTATTTTCCAGGCCGTCTTTTACCTCAATTTTCCCGGTACGAACCTGTTTTATGATTCTCTCATCAACAGCATCCCTTTTGGGCAAAGTTGCTCCCACATTATTCAAAACGAATTCGTAGGCTTCTTCTGCTTTCATAATGGTAATATGAGGCATTGAAAAAGGTTTTGGCTGTTTAATACTTTCTAAATAATTTTTTGTTTCTTCTGCCGATTGGTCTTCTAATTGTACACCGCCATTCCAGTTATCTGCTGTAACCTCGGGAGAACCCACTATAAAATTTCCGGAAACATAAGCTCTGCCATAGGTTTTTGGTTTCATGTAACCCGATTCAGGTTTTAAAATTCTGTAACGAATTGGCTGATCTGTTGGTGTGATTGGTCCCGGCTTGAAATAATTATTGATGATGTTGAACATCGAACGATAATCACCTCCATCCAAAGAACGGTTCCACCAGTTGAAAATCACATTATTTACAAAATTAAAATCCCCGTACATTCCGACAGAAGCATTTCGGGAAATATTATCGGCCCATAAGTTACGCATAAATGTGCTGTTTAATCCGCCAATCGTACTTCCGAAAGCATGATTATAAGTATCTAAACCTTCGGACGAAATAGTATTTTGAATGGTAATATTACAAGCAGGCAATTTTTCCAGTTTTGATTTCTCATTGGCCTGAAACTGATGTCTGTATAAAGATATATTTTCATCAAGTCCCCAGCTTACAGAGCAGTGATCAATGATTATATTGCCCATTGGATTACCGCCAAGGGCATCGTCTCTTCGGGTAACATCGGTTGCGCCCCTGCGGAAACGGACATGTCTGATGATGACATCATGCGTATCAATCACCAAACTTTCTCCTGCAATACAAATTCCGTCGCCAGGAGCCGTTTGTCCGGCAATTGTTACGTAAGGTGCACGCATGCTGATTCTCTTCTTTAACTGTATAATTCCGGAAACGTTGAACACGATAGTTCGCGCTCCAACTGCTTCACAAGCTTCTCTGAAAGTTCCTTTTCCGCTATCTTCCAAACTGGTTACAACGAATATTTTTCCTCCTCTTCCTCCCGGTGTAAATGCTCCGCCACCTTCAGCTCCCGGAAAAGCAGGTATATCGGCATGAACAAAGTCTTTAGGATAGGAAGCCCAAGGCAAATACGGACGGCCTAATTTGGCTTCAGCCTGAATGGTGCTATAATTGGCATTCCAGATTTCGGCCAGTCTTTTTTCTTCATCTGCTAAAATCGCATCAGCTTTGTCCTGAAGTGGTTTTGGAATTTCGGGATATTGTGCATACGCAGCCGAAAAGAAGGAACAAAATGCAATGATTATTATTGTTCGCTTAATGGTGGTATTTGGAAAAATATTTTGCATGAGAATCTTTGTTTTTGTTCTTAGTACCTAGTAATTAGTCCTTAGTCATAGTAAATAGTTTTAAAGCTAATCACTAAGGACTATAAATTATTTACCTGATTTGGCTTTTTCTCTCTCTTCAACTCGTTTGTGCCAGTCTTTACTTTCTTTGTTTAAATCATAACCTTGTTTTGATAAATAGTTATTGATTCTTCCTTTGTATTTACCAAACCATCCGTGCTTTTCTTTAGATGAACCGCCATCCATAGCGTGTTCTCTTGCTTCAACCAAAGCGTTATAGATATATTCTTTTTGCTCTTTGGTTAAATTTGGCAGCATGTCGTTATAACCGGCTACAGTTATTGGAAGCACTCCGTAGGTCATTCCGTCTTTAACTTCAGTAATTTTAGCATCGTTTAACTGCGTTCCTAATTTTTTCAAATAGGTTTTATGCAATTTATCGATTGACTTGTCTGCTTTTGATTTCAGTTTTTCAATAGCAGCATTTTGTTTTTCTTTAGCTAAACTACTGTCCTCTTTTACCTTTTTGATTGCAGCATCTCTTCCGTCATGAATTTTACTCAAATCACGAAATTGCTGCGCAATAATATGGGTTACAGCAGTTTCTTTTTCCTTGTTTCCCAAAACCAGCTTTTTGACAATTTTTGTCGCTCTTTCATTGGTTACTTTTACATATTCCGGATCCAGATGTTGCTGTGCGCTTATTTCGCAAAAAGCAAAGACAAGAAACAATAGTGTAAGACTTATTTTTTTTGATAACATAATAATTGTATTTTATTTTTTAAACACTCTTGCTCCAATAATGAATCATGAAGCAAGGATGTTATAAAATGAGCTCAATAAATTAATTAAGCAGAGATTTTGTTAAAGTTTCACGATTGTTTTTTAAATCTTTCCAATCGGTTTTCTTTTTAGGGTTGGTTCCGTTAATGTATTCTTCGATGTTGGTATAACCATCATTATCTGAATCAATTGTTGCATCAGAAGCATCATTTGGGTTTAATTTGTTTTTCTTCTCGTAAGCATCAGGAAGTCCGTCTTTATCAGAATCGATATAAGATGTTCCTTTGTATTCAGGATAACCTCCTACTTGCGAAATATCAGTAATGATTCCAAGCTTGTATGAATCCTTCCCTAAACGTCTGTGCTCAAACTGATAAAACGAATCCGGGTTAAGTCCTTCAATATACTCAGGCTTTCCGGTTTTGACAACACGCACAATTCTGGTATCAACTTTATCTCGTAAAGGCAAAGTTGCCCCGGCATTTTCAAGCACATAATCAAATGATTGTTCTGCACTCATCATTTTAGTAAACCAAGGCATTGGCATTGGTTCGTTTACTCTCATTTTAGGAAAGTAAGTTGAAGCTTCTTCAAAAGACATTGCTTCTCCTTTTTTATTTTCCATTTGTACACCACCATTCCAGTTGTCTTTAGAAACTTTTTCATTTCCTTCTACAAAATTGCCATTTACATAAGCTCTTCCAAAAACCAAATAGGGTAATTTACTGCGTCCTGATTCTGGTTTTAAAATTCGGTAGCTAATCGGTTCCTCTTTGTTGGTAGCAGGTCCTGGCTTAAAATAATTGTTTATAATGTTGTATTTAGCAGTATAATCTCCCCCATCGATAGAACGATTTACCCAATTGAAAACAACATTATTCCAGAAATTAAAAATTCCGTTCCAGCCAATAGAAGGGTTTCTCCCTGTATTACTAGACCACAAATTGCGCATAAAAGAACAATTTTCACCTCCTAAAGTACTACCAAAAGCATGATTATAAGTATCTAACCCTTCGGCAAATAAACTATTTTGAATAGTTACATTTACAGTAGGTAATTTTAGGTCTTTAGAATTTGGTGTACCATCATTGTACATGTGTCTGTAAAAAGACATATTTTCATCTAATCCCCAGGTACCAGAAACGTGATCCATAATGATATTCCCTACAGGATTACCGCCGATAGCGTCGTCACGACGTCCTACGAAAGTTTCTCCTCTGCGAAAACGCATGTGACGGATTATCACATCATGGGTATCTATCCAAATAGTTTCGCCGGCAACGCAAATTCCGTCGCCAGGAGCCGTTTGTCCCGCTATGGTCACATAAGGAGCACGCACAATTAACGGACTATTTAATTTAATGATTCCCGCAACATTAAACACAATGATTCTTGCACCACCTGTTTCTAAAGCTTCGCGCAAGGTTCCCGGTCCGCGGTCATTAAGACTTGTTACAGTAATTACTTTACCGCCACGACCGCCAAAGCTATACATTCCTCCTCCTTCGGCTCCCGGAAAAGCAGGAATGGATGCCTGAGGCAAATCGGTAGGTCTTGATGCCCATGGAATAAAAGGTTTTCCTTGTGCCGCTTCTTTTTCAACAATAATTTTAGCTTTTTCCCAAGCTTCATTGGAACGTTTTTCAGCATCTGCTTTAATTGAATCTTCACGTGCTTTTACTTCTGAAGAAATTTTGGGGTACTGGGCAAAACATTTTACGCTTCCAAAAAGCAGGAAGGGCAATAAAAATAATACAGAATTTTTCATGTTAATTTAATTTGGTAATTCGGTTTAAACAAATCACCTGTATCTTTTTTAGGGAATACAGGTGAGAAGTCTAAATTTAAGTTTAACGTTTTATTAAGATATTATTAAAAATGCCTGAAATATCAGGCATTTTTTGTTTATAAATTTATTCTTGGTAGTTGAAAGTTCCACCTGAAGCTGAAGCACCATTCCAACCCACTGTTTGTGTTAACCAAAGATTTGATGCCAACAAATCCTGTTTAAGTCCCATGATATAGTAGTTTGGCTTAAAATCAATCTTAACAGGCTGATTATTAACATTATCTAATGGAGTATTCAACTCAGTACGTTTTAAATTATTAGTATAAAAAGCGGCTAATAGATCTATTTGAGCTGCAAAATTAGATGCATCTGGATCAACAGAAATACCAGTACGTGCAGTAATAAGCGGATCTGCATTAGAAGATGTTTTATTTTTATATTCTAAATAATATCCTGTGCGTTGTGTTCCGTTCAATGGAGTTACACCTATTTTAACACAAGTATTGTTTACTATTCCTGTAGGCGCGTCATCACTATAAAGCATCCAACGCTGCACATCCCAATAACGTTTTCCTTCATATGCAAGTTCAACACGACGCTCATATAAACAAGCTTCAATTGCAGCATACTTATTAGTTAAAGGTCCTATTCCATAATTATTTGCTGATGAAATACCAACTCTATTTCTAATTTTCCCTAAGTAAGATAAAGTATTTGGTATATCACCCTTAGCAGCATAACATTCAGCAATATTTAACAATAACTCTGCATAACGATATTCAAAAATATCAGTTCCTGAGAACTGGAAAGACGAAGTATTGCTTTCCGTAGGATTAGACATTTTTCTAACAAAAGCAGGGCTATTTTCATTATTATTTCCGCTAAAGTAGAATTTATTACTGTTATCTACCCAGCGATAAGCCCAAATTGTTGGTTGAGCTGTAGTTGAGGTATTAGAATTTGTATAAGGCCAATAACTTCCCGAAAAAGCAAAAGTTCGATAAAAACGAGGATCACGTCCTTTAAAAAACAAAAATTCATCGTAACCATTAGAAACTGTAGGTCTTGAACCGTCTGCCATTGGAAACAAATCAATCATTTCCTTAGGTATCTCAGTTCCACCAGCACCTCCCTGACTTACCAAACGCATGCTTCGTTCCCATCCGTTATTAATAGTAACTGAACTACTACCACTTCCTAATAACTGCACTACAATAGCTTCTTTACAAAATGCATTATTAACTAAAAACATATCTGACCATTGTTTAGCATTAGTTCCAAATAATCCAAAACCATCAGTAGTTAATTGAGTTTCTGCAGCCAGTCCTGCTGCTAAAGCTGCGTCCCAACGCTCTGTAGAACTATCCCAGTTTTTATTAAATAATGGGCTGGCATAAGTCAATAATACCCTGGATTTTTGAGCCAAAGCAGCTCCTCTTGTAAAACGGCCATAATTTGCTGGATCCCATTGTGGAGGTAATAAAGTTGCTGCTATATCTAAATCAGAAGTAATTTGTGCAACCAACGCAGCTACTGATGCACGCGGTGCCTGAATACTTGGATCATCGAATGATGCTGCCTGTTCAGTTGTTACAATCGGAACACCTCCATACACTCGCATCAAATCAAAATATTGGATTGCTCTTAAATAATATGCTTGGCCTTTAACTTCTCTACGGAATTTTTCATCCAAATTAGCTCCTTTAACATCAATTTTCTCAATAAGTGCATTACAATCACGAATACGAGTATAAGGATTATTGTTTATTTTATCTTCGATCTTATTTCCATAATAAGCATCTCCATCAGAGGCGTTAACATAAGTAATCGTGGGGTTAATTAAACTTTGCATCCCACCTATTTCTTCAGTCATACGTGTACGGGTGTCATTATACAAACCAACTACTGATTTCAATGGCGAATTGTACGCTCTAAAGTAGTCATTATATAAGTTATTTATGTACCACAATACTCTTTCCTGACTCTCATAAAAAGTATCATCTACGTTTCCATAATTCTTTTTTTCTTCTAAAAAGTTATCACTACACGATATACTTATAATTAACACCCATATCAGCGTTAAAATTGATTTTATTTTAAATTTCATAATTACAATAGTTAAATTAGAATGCAATATTGAAGTTAATAGCCCAAGTTCTTAAGGTAGGATAGGGCGTATAAGAATTATCATACATGTTTCGGTATTTATCCGGGTAAGGATTATACAAATCCCATAAATTATTTCCTGTTACTCCAATAGTTAAACTTGAGATATTTAAA
Source organism: uncultured Flavobacterium sp. (assembly GCA_965650235.1). GTDB lineage: Bacteria > Bacteroidota > Bacteroidia > Flavobacteriales > Flavobacteriaceae > Flavobacterium. The sequence goes on from CBFGNY010000060.1 coordinate 12,883, forward strand.
TTCTTTAGCACATCCGTTGGTAAACCATATCCAACGGTTAAATTTCTAACGGTACAACGAAATGTATCTAACATCCAGAAGTCAGAAGGTCTACCGTTATTCTCAAAAAAAGCAACACTTGGATACTTTCCATTAACATTATCTTCAGCATACATATCATTCCAAAAGGTTTCGCGAGCCCACATGTTATGTGTTGATGCAGTATTTTGGTTAATCAAATCAACCATGCGGATACCTCCCCAAGAGGTAGCTATTTGTGTACGCGCATAAAATCCTTTATATTTTATACCTAAATTAGTTGTAAATCCATAAGTTCTGCTTGAGTTAGCCAATTTAGCATAATCTAAACCTTGGTCTTTATCAATAATTCCGTCAGGACCTGCCTGAGTTCCGGTAGTTGAATCAAATGCGCCACCTAAATCCTGATAAGCTAACATACCTTTACGCATAGCTGACATATCTGTAATTGTCATATAACTAGGACTACCACCTACAGCATTTGCGCGACCTGTCAAATAATTCCAATAGTTTTGTATATCTGCATCAGTTCTTAAAATACCGTCCCCAGTAGAAGTTCCCTTCCATGTTTTATATCCCCACTCAGGAAAATAAAGCGATCTTCCTGCAATGTGTTGATTTTCAGACGGATGCTCTAATGCCAGTTGAGGATATCTTTTCAGTTCATTATCAGAAAAACCAATGTTCACACCGACATTATACTGGAAGTCGTTTTTAATTTTATCACTCCAATTTAGACTTACTTCAGTTCCCCAGGCATCAACAGCTGCATAATTTACTTCTGCAAATCCGCCTCCTACAGAATATGGTACTCCAAGAGACTGTCCAATTCCAGTTAACATATCTGTAGTTCTGTCGAAGTAAAAATCGAAGTTCATTTGCAATCTGTTTCTCAATACATTTACATCAAAACCTAAATTATGTTTGATAGTAGAATCCCACCCTGAATTACGGTTAGGTTCAACTTTTGGCGTAATACCTGATCCTACAGTACCACCGTTTGGTCCAAACTGCCAACCCTGATCAGTTTTAATATCATACAATTTTTGCCATCTCCATGCAGTGACATTATCTTTTCCTGTCTTTCCGATAGAATATCTAATTTTAAAGAAATCAACTCCCGGAAGTGCATTAGTAAACCAATCTTCTTTTGAAGCGACCCATCCCACTTGGGCAGAAGGGAAAAATGCCCAATAATTTTCAGGTGCGAATTTAGTTGATGCATCACTTCTAAATAATAGTGTCACCAAGTACTTAGATTTAAATGCATAATTCACACGTCCCAAATACGACATTGTACCAATTTCTCCTCTTGTAGAGTATGAATGTGCAGGAGTTAATGTTCCTGCTGTATGATGTGTCCCTGCATAATCTGCTCCCGTATTCTCATAATACAAACGAGTTTGTTTCGAGTCACTTTCAGAACGCTCAACAGAAAACATTGCTCCAATCTCATGATTATCAAATGTTCTGTCATAATTCGCAAAAAAGTTAGACTGAACCGTTGTACTCATATTACTATCATAAAGTACTCTTGTATTACGAGTATTCGTTTCAATAGCATAATCTGAATCTTCTGCAGCACTTGCTAAGTGATTGTCCTGACTATTATAATTTTTGATTCTGGCTAAAGTATATGGCAATTGGACTTGCTCGGAATTATCAGAATACTGCACTCTTGCATACGAACCTTTTACTGATAATCCTTTTACAAAAGGGACTTTATAATTTAATGACAAATTTACATTGTATGAAAAATCTTCATTAATAGCTTTAGAACCATTTTCCAATGTAGCAAAATAATTCCATCCAACAATACTATTATTAGCGTTAGCACTACCTAAGTTACGGTCTGTACGTGGGATTGGAGACATATAATAATTTTGTCCATTTACGGTAGTTTCCCAAGGAATATATTGGGGCATATGCAATAATACACCATAATCCAATAGCTGATTACCTGCCTGTGCACCATAACTTCCGTCATTTAAAGTAACAGACTTCACATATGATTTTTCTACGCTTCCTGTATTAGCAGAAACAGTAGCTGCAAAATCTAATGAACTGGAAATTTTAGCCGTAATACCAGTACGGAAGGTCCATTTATTATAATCCTGATTTCCTAAGTTAGCACCTTGAGTTAAATAAGTGGCACCCGCAAAATAGGTTGCTTTTTCCGTACCTCCGGTAACATTTAATGCATGTTTTGTCTGTGTAGCTGGCTTCCATGCTTTATCCAACCAATTATAATCTAGTCCTTTCATCTCATTTAACTCCGCTTCTGAATAAAGGTTAGCTCCACCGTTAGTCAAATTCTTAGCAGTTAAGAAACGATTATTAAAAACACCAAATTCGTGAGCATTCATCACTTTACTGTGCCCTACAGCATCATTAACAGCGAATTGCTGTTGATATGAAAATTTTGCCTGTCCAACTTTACCTCTTTTGGTTTTAACGATTACAGCACCCTGAGAAGCTCGTGAACCATAAATAGCAGCAGAAGCATCTTTTAAGACTGTAATACTTTCGATTTCGGTTGGATCCAAACGATTAAATGTCTCCAAAGTTGGTTGTCCACTTACAGGATCTACCTGAACCATATCATCGATAACAATTAAGGGATGCTTATAACCACCATCTTTAGAAAAACTAAAAGTTTGACGGATCTCAATTGAAGCAGCCTCTCCTGGTCTTTTTGATCCACCATCAACAGTTAATCCAGGTACCAAACCTCTCAATGCTTCTGATAAGTTTGTTACTGGTAAATCCTGGACATCCTCAGGTTTAATTGTAGCTACCGCTCCTGTAATTTTGTCTTTCTTTTGAGATCCATAACCCACAACTACGATTTCATTCAGGACATTAGAATCCTCTTGCATTTTAGCATCAACGTTAGTACGGCCATTTAAAGGAATTTCCAGTTTTTTCATTCCAATAAAAGAAAAAACCAATGTTGCACCAGGCTTTACATTAATTTCATACCTACCACTGAAATCTGTACTTACAGAGTTTTTGGTAGATTTTTCCGTTACGTTTACTCCAGGTACAAGTAATCCTGTGGGATCAGTAACTGTACCTGTGATCTTAATTTTGCTGCTTGCAGTTTGAGCATAAGTAACAATGCTCATTAATGCAAACAAAATAAAACTACATCTTTTTATAAGTGCTTGTTTCATAAATCTTTGATTTAGTTAGATTAAATAGTTAGGTTAGTTTAGTTAAAAAAACGTATTCTAATTTTAAAGAAAAAGCTACATTTTGAGAGCTATTAAATGCCAGCTGAATTTTTTAAACGTTAAAAACACATTTATTACTTGATTTCAAAAATATAAGGATTGAAAATCACAACTGTCCTGTGGCATCCTGCTCTTATATTGTCTTCAAAAAAAATTCAATAAAAAAACTATATCAACAAAAAAATGTAAGACAAAATAGGGTAACATCAAAAAAAGGAAGATTTTTTTGAATATATCAAGATACAAATAAAATAAGTAAGAAAAAATACCTGAAAATAAGAGTTTTTTAAAATTGCGATGAAAAAAAAGCAATTATACCTTATCTAATTACATAAAAACTATGTAGGAAATCGATTTCTTTTAGTTAAAAATCTTACAAAAAAGTAAAATTCAGAAGGATGAAAAAAAATAAAAAAATTTATAAAAAAATAAAAATTTACGCTACAAGAAGTAAATTCTTATAGCAACATACATAACAAGCCTGATTTGGAGTTTATAAGAGATATTTTTTATACACCAATTGGCAAAAAATCGGTTTTACAATTCTTTCATGGCATTAAAAACCAATCTTGCTACTTCCTTTCCTCCTGCAGTTTGAAAATGAGTATTATCTTTTTGTCCGTTAGGGAAAGCCTGATATAAACCTGCCTCAAAATTCATAAAGTAATTTTGCGTTACATATTCCTGACCTTTACTAGTGAAGAGATTCATAGAGAGGTCATTCAAATCAATTAATTTGACATCTAGTTCTTTTGCTACGTCTTTTGCTGCCTGCGGGTATGCTCCGTGAACATTGGTTAACTTCCCGTCTTTCCATGGGTAGTTTCTGGCTACCGGAGTCAATACAATTGGTACAGCACCCTTTTCTCTGGTTTGATTAATAAACAGACGCAAAAATTCTTTGTATCCTTCAATATTCACATAACGTTCGGTTTTTTCTTCAGATGCATCGTTATGACCAAACTGCATCATTACAATATCTCCTTTTTGTAACGATTTATAAACCGAAGCCCACCGCCCTTCCTGAAAAAAAGTTCGGGTACTTCTTCCTCCTTTTGCCCTGTCATCTACTTTTACTTCTTTGGCATTTCCTAAAATATTTTTTAGCTGTTGCAAGCTGTCTTTTTGGAAAAAAGACTGAAAAACCTGTCCCCAGCCTACCTGTGGAAACTTTTTGGTTTGGTAATTATCTTCCAAAGAATAATCGGCTACTGTTGAATCTCCTATCAAATAAATCGTTGTAACTTTAGATTTAGAACTAAAAGCACTTAAAACTAATATTGAAAAGAAAGCTACTGCTGTAATTTTATAATTTTTCATCATCTTTATTTTTTTGGATTCCAACCCAATAATACTTTTTCCAAATCATATTTTTTAAGATCGGATTTCTTTAATTGATGAGACCACGAAGCCCTTTTCGACAAATCTTTTCCTCCTTCACCTTTGCTTCCATATTCAGCATAAAAAACAGTTTTTTCCTTATTCGGGAAATTTTTATCACCTTTCCACGGATTCCAGCCTTCTGCAACAATATGCGAACCTAATTCTGTATTGATAAAAGCCGTTTGTGCATAAGGTCGCCACGGACGTCCAAGAAAAACCTGATTTACCGTATTGTCTTTTGCAGTAAGTTTGCAATCCACAAATACAAACCCGTATTTATCCTGCTGGGTTGTTGATGCCGCAGTTACATATGAATTGCTCAGACTTTCGATAGTGCAATTAAAAAAATAAGCCGTTGCCGCACCAAAAATAAAATCGGTTGTTCCGTTAATGTAACAGTTTTCAAAATAATTTCTGGTACCGCCTTTTGCTAAATATAAAGTATCCTGATTTCCTAAAATGGAACAATTTTTCACAGCAACCCTATCTCCTTCAATATGCAAAGCGACTGCCTGACCAATTCTTCCGGCTGTATTTTCTACAGTTAGATTTTCTAAAGAGCAATCATTTCCCTGAATTAATAAAGTATACGAAGTATAGGTGCTGAATTTTGTATCTCCCGTAACATCTATCCCTCTGAAAAGTTTACCGGAATAATCATTATATGAAATAACCGTTTTTTCTCTATCAGAACCTTTTAGAGTAATATTTCTTTTAAAAGAAGGAATCACAACCTTTTCATTATAAACACCTGCTTTAATTGTGATAACAACACGTTTTTCGGCATGGTCTCTCACTTTATTGATAGCCTCCTGAATCGTTTTAAAATCTCCGGAACCATCGTGAGCTACTGTCAATTCAAAACGATTGTCTGTTGTTTGAGCTGATGAAAAAGCAGAACTTAATGTTAAAAATAGGATGACAATGTATTTCATAATTGTATTGTTTTTTTTTTAAAGCATATAAGTCATATAAGGTCATTTAAAGTTGGGAGATTATTTTCCTTTGCTTATAAAACCTTATATGACTTATTTGGTAAAATTTATTTTTTTAATGGGAAAGCCAAACAGACATTTCGCCCCTGCCATGATTTCCCCACGCAAAATAAGGAATTAATTTTATAGTGTGCTGCTTGTTTTCTTTTACAGAAATAGGTTTGTACAATTTTTTATCCCACGAATTATCCTTAGCAATTGACGAACTTGCTGTTATGGTTAACAATTCCCTGTTATCAATTTTGATAAAATCAGTTGTGAATTTAGAATTCAAATCCAAAACAACATTGTTTACTTTTGTATTTGACGGAAGCTCGTGCGATTCTAAACAATATACAATTGGACCTCTTTTTACAGCTACCTGATTTTTTACTTCTTCAACTAATGGATTGGCCTGCATCAATTCAACCGGCATTGGAATATTCAATTCGATGACATCTCCTTTTTTCCATTTTTGTGCAATTTTTTGGTACGAACCTGAAGCAATTGCATCATTAATTTTTTTACCATTTACAGAAATCGCAGTTCCGTTACTCCAGCCCGGAATTCTCAATAAAAAAGCGTAAACATCTTTTGGCGCTTTTACTATTTTCAAGGTTATTTTTCCATCCCAGGGATAATTGGTCTGCTGTTCGATTTCAATTTTTTCTCCAGTAAGTGTTGTTGAATTCAGATTGTTGCTTCCGTATAAATTCACATACAGTCCTTCTTTCGAAAAATTATAAGCGTAATTACTCACCTCAGCAATTGTTCTGGTTACATTTGGCGCACAGCAATTAGACAAAGCAATATAACCTTCGCGTTCATTGCCCCATCGCTGTTGAAATGGCAAATCGTTCGAAACATTCAGCGGGTTATTATAACAAAACTTATCCCCCTCCAGATTGATTCCAGACAAAACACTATTGTATAAAGCCAGCTCTACTATGTCTGCATATTTGGCATCACCAGTAATTTGAAGCATTCTCCAGTTCCACAAAACGTTTCCAATGTTGGCACAAGTTTCGGTATGCGCTGTAGCATTTGGCAATTGAAAAGGTCTTCCGTAAGCCTGATGAATTTTTTGAACATCCGTTGGATTATATGAAGTTCCATCCGGCGAAACCCCATCATACAAAGAACCACAAGCACCTGTAATGTACATTTTGCGATACGCCACATCATCCCAGATAGATTCCAGATTATCCAATAATTTTTTCTCTCCGGTTTCTGCATATAAATCGGCTACACCTGCATATAGATAATTTGCTCTTACGGCGTGACCCATTGCAGTAGTCTGCTGTCTAAACGGAATTCTGTCCTGATTGTCGTCAGTTCCATCATTTGTAGTTCCTCTAATATCGATTAGATTATTGGCAAGTTCCAAATATTTAGGGTTTTTCGTCGTGCGATACATTTCGACAATTCCCATATAATGTGAAGGACAGATAGCATTTCTTGCTAACTCTGGCGAGGCTTTTTTGTAGAAATCATATAGAAAATCTGCTACGCCTTTTGCAATATCCAGAAAGTTCGTTTTTCCCGTGGCACGATAATGAATACAGGCTGCCGTCATCAGATGTCCCATATTGTATTTCTCAAAACCCAATTGTTTTTTTACTTCTTCCGGACCTAGAGTTCCCCAGCGTTCGTCAATTAAAACTGGAGTATGTAAGTATCCGTCTTTGCGCTGTGCTTTCGCAAAAAGTGCAATAGCTTTATCCATTTGGGCATCCAGTTTTTTGTCTTTTGTTATGGCATACGTAGCTGCCATTCCTTCAAAAATCTTGTAAAAATCCCCATCATGAAAAGAAGGCCCTTTAAAAGTTCCTTTACTTTCACCAGCAGCAATTTCAAAATTTTTATAAGCGTGTGAAACTTCATCGTTATGATACAAATCCCACATATACGGCAGTGTATTTTTGGTTTGTACATCAAATTGTTCTTTCCAAAAACCGTTTGTCCATTTTACATCTTGTAAATTGACACTTTGCAATTTAGAATAAGGACTTTCTGAATTGGCAACCAGACCTTTATTCTGAGCCAAAAATGCACTCGAAAATAATATTGCTGATAATAGAATGATGTTCTTTTTCATTTTATAATTTTATTTAATTCAAATCGGTTGAATGGAAAAACATTAAAACGACTTTCTTTTTCATTAATTTTTCACGCAGATTCAAATAGATTCAAGCAGATCTATGCAGATTTTTTGATACAATAAAAGAATCAAGTAAAATCTGCTCTAATCTGCCTAAATCTGCGTGAAATCATTATTTTACGAAAAAATTAATCGTACGACTCATTGTATCCCCATCTTCATCTTTGACTGTGATAACAACAGAAGCAAATCCACTTTCTATAGCTGTAAACTGAATATCTTTCCCTTTCAAAACCATTTTCCCATTTTTAAGGTCTGAGAAAGTATAAACCGGTTTTTTCTCATATCCTTTAAACAAATCTGCAGCTGAAAGTTCTTTCTTTTCACCTGAACTGATGAAAAAATGTGGCTGTGCCATCCAGTCTAAATATTCATCTAGTTGAGTAAAACCATCTTTGTCGGCATCCAAATTTGCATCAGCAAAATCTCCTGTTTTAGAATTTTCATTTAGTCCTTTTGCTTTTTCCCACCAATTTGGTAATCCATCATGATCTGTATCCCAGTCTGAAGGACGGGTTTCACTTGCAAAATTTGGCCATCCACCTGCATCTGCTTCATTATCGATCATTCCGCCTATACCGCTTTTGCTTCCTTTATAAGTAAATGTCCCCTTTAAGGTTTCATCAACAATTCGGTTGTCGTGTTTGTCAAAAAATGGCTGATTGGCACCAACATCCGAAAGTACATTTTTATAAGCCGCATTAGCCGATTGTGTATTGACAAAAGATTCAAAAAATGGTTTTGGCAAAAACACATCATAATCTGCAGTAGCGTTATTAGATAATGTAAATTTTCTTCCTTTATCCTGATTCTTTTCATCAAAATAACCCGGCATTACATTTCCATCAAAATAATATTGCTGTTTTCCTTTTCCAACACCTTCTATCTGTGCATTCAGCGCCACGAAAATATCTGTAGCTTGACCTGCGTCGCCGGCGTCATCTCGGCGATCTCGTCGAGGAACAGCGTGCCGCGGTCGGCGAGCTCGAAGCAGCCGGCGCGCCGATCGGTGGCGCCGGTAAACGAGCCTTTCTCGTGGCCGAAGATTTCGCTTTCGAGCAGCGTGTCGGGAATCGCC
>CBFGNY010000061.1:0-21693 GCA_965650235.1 uncultured Flavobacterium sp.
ATCTGCAGGGGTAAATAATGTTTTTGTAGAAAACTGTGTTATGGACAGTCCAAATCTGGACAGAGCGATTCGCATTAAAACAAATTCTAAACGCGGTGGTATTATTGAAGATGTTTATGTAAGAAACCTTGAAGTTGGAACTGTTAAAGAATGCGTTCTGAAATTGAACATGTTCTATAATGTATATGGCTCTCAAACTGGGGATTTTATTCCGGTCATCAGAAACATAAGTTTAGAAAATGTAAAGGTTAAAAAAGCTGGTAAATATGGAGTAAGAGCCGAAGGATATGAAAGCTCTCCTATAGAAAACATAACACTTAAGAATGTTGTGATCGAAAAAGCAGACTCGATTTACTTATTGAAAAATATTAAGAATTTTAATTTTATAAATACCTATATCAATGACAAAAAAGTAGAATCGATTAAAAACTAATATTAACTATCAATTAACCATTAAAAACAAATTATGAGCATTAAACTATTAAAAAAGAGAATGAAATACAATCTTGTGTTTTTATTCTTTCTTAATTTTCTGTTGAGCAATACAATGTATGCTCAGTCAACAGTTATAGAGGGGAAAATTACTGACGCTGCCGGACTTTCATTACCGGGGGTAAATGTTGTAGAAAAAGGAACTAAAAACGGTACTTCAACCGACTTTGAGGGAAGTTTTAAAATAAATGTCGCAAACAGCAAAGCTGTTTTAGTATTTAGTTATTTGGGCTTTAAAACTCAGGAAGTGAGTGTTGCCGGAAAATCAAAAGTGAATGTTAGTCTTGCAGAAGAATCAAATACACTTACTGAGGTTGTTGTAGTGGGATATGGGACTGTGAAAAAATCAGATCTTACAGGTACTGTAAGTACTATTAGTGCTGCGACTATAACAGAAAGGAATACAACAAGTCCATTAGAAGCTATTCAAGGAACCACAGCAGGTGTTCAGATTACATCTGCTTCGGGACGTGCCGGGGATGGATTCAAAATGGTAATTAGAGGTAACAACTCTTTATTATCTGATACTAGCGGTACTACTACAGTTGGATCTAATCCTTTATTTGTTGTTGATGGTGTGCCTATGGATAATATTGACTTTTTAAACCCGCAAGACATTTCTAGAATGGATGTATTAAAAGACGCATCTTCTGCCGCAATTTATGGTTCTAGAGCTTCTAACGGGGTAGTAATTGTAACAACCAAAAGTGGTTCTACAGCTAAATCAGGTATTAATGTTAGTTTTAATACATCTTATGGTACTAAAACTGCTGCACGTTTACCAGAATTCATGAATTCTGACGAATGGTATGCATTCAACCAATCTGCATTTTTATCTTACCCAGCAACTTCACAAACACCTGCTGCACTTGCAACTGCTTCTACGGGTAATAGCCCTTTATTAGTCAGAAGACACAATGAAGGTTATAGTTATGACTGGGTTGATGCCATACTTAAGCCTGGTATGACACAAAATAATTATTTAGACATTTCAGGACGTTCAGATTCAGGTATAAGCTATAATTTAGGTCTGGGTTTGCAAAGTGATGAGGGACTAATTGATCATGATTCAATGGATAAATACACTTTCAAATTAGGTTTGAATCATAAAATAAATGACAAATTCTCTACAGGAGCAAATATTACAGTTGCACGTGTTGAAACTGAATTAGGGAGTGATTTAGCGATGCAGGATGCCTTTAGACTACCTACTCTTTTATCTCCGTGGAGTGTTGATGCTAATGGAAATGATATTGTTGGGAGCTATACACAGTTACCTGGAAAAATAGCTCTTCCAGGTGTTACGACTCTAGTTTTGGATAGAACCGGGAATGTTAATCCTTTTTTAGAAATTGCTAACTCATTACAAACAGAAAAAACTTGGCAAAGCGTTGGTAATGTCTATTTTAAATATGATATTTTAAAATGGTTGAGCTATAAAACAACTTTTTCTGCAGGTACAGTTAATACAGTTACAGGTATATCTAACACAACAAATACAAATGCAGGAATATCATCAAGAGGTAATTCATCATCAATTAGAAATTACAATAATTTCAATTATACTTGGGATAATCAGGTGGATATGAAACATACTTTCAATGAAGCACACAGTTTTAATTTATTATTACTGCAAAGTATTTATTCTAACACAGACCAAATTTCATACCAATACTCAAACAACCAACCTGTTGAATCAGGAAGTTACAATGTTCCTTCAGGGGCACCTTCTACTTATGCTTTGAATGCAGCCACACCTGAAACACCTTATTCGCAAAATACTTTAAACTCTTATGCAGTACGTTTAAATTATGCATTCAGAGATAAATATTTATTAACTGCTTCTAACAGATGGGATGGATCATCTGTATTATCTGAAGGAAATAAATGGGAAAGTTTTCCATCTATAGCTTTAGGCTGGAAAATCAGCAAAGAGTCCTTTTTAGAGAACAGCAAAGCAATTTCTGACTTGAAATTAAGAGCAAGTTTAGGTTACACTGGAAATGATAACGTTAACGCATATTCTTCTCAAAGACTTCTAGATCAACAAACGTACTATGCTAATGGAACTACACTTGTTCCGGGCTATCAATCCAAAAATTTAGCCAACAGTAATTTAACTTGGGAAAAAACAAGAGAGGTGAACTTAGGACTGGATTTTGGATTTATAAGAAACAGAATCACAGGAAGCATAGATGTATATGATAGATTGTCAGACAATTTAATTACTAGTAGACAATTACCATACGAAACAGGTTACGTAAGAACTTTTGACAACGTAGGATCTGTTAGTAATAAAGGAATTGAGGTTTCATTGACTACAAAAAACATCAATCTTGAGAAACTAAAATGGGAAACAACATTTATTTTTAGTCAAAACAAAAATAAATTAGAATCTATCAATTACCAATCAACAAGTGACATAGGGAATAACTTAATCCTGGGTTCAGAATTAAATCCTAATTACAATTATGTTTACGACGGAGTTTGGCAGGAAAATGAAGCTGTTTTAGCTGCTTCTTTTGGAAACCAACCTGGTAATGCTAAAGTAAAGGATCTTAACGGAGATGGCAAGATTACTGCTGATGCAGACAGAGAGGTAATTGGTCTAGCTGTTCCTAAATGGCAGGGAAGTTTTTATTCTAAACTGACATTTGGACAATTTGACTTCAATTTCTCAGTTATTACGAGTCAAGGTCAAACAGTACAGAGTACTTTTCATAGACAATTTCTAGACGTAACTGACAGAAACCGTCAAAGAATGAAAATGGATTATTTTGTGCCAACCAATAGTGCTGGACTTCCTGCAAATGCTTCTAATGAAAACCCTAGACCTGGACCAGTTGCAAATAATGGTGGAGCAGGTACTCTTTACGGAGCTAGTCTCGCTTCTGGCGGTACTCCTTTTGCGTTTTACAGAGACGCTTCTTATGTGAAAATTAAAAATATTTCAATAGGATATACATTAAATCCAGATTTAATAAAAAAGCTTAAATTAAGTAATTTAAGAATTTATGCTAATGTTTTAGATCCGTTTGTATTTACTGATTTTGATGGTTACGACCCAGAATGGGCTGGAGCAGCTATAGGTATTAACCGTCCAGCTTCTATTACTACTCAATTGGGATTATCTGTTAATTTTTAATAAAAAATAAAATGAAAAAAATAATAATAATTTTAGGAATAATCGCTTCTGTATTTAGTTCATGTAGCAACTATATAGAAGAAGAAAGTTTATCCTTTCCTCCTGCTGATGAAAGTTATAAAACTACAGGTGGATTTCAATTACTTGTCAATTCTACTTATGCTCGATTAAAAGAAATTTATGGAGCAAATCCTTGGTTTTTTGTTAGTGGTACTGATTTGTATACTGGAGGTTTCAATGCAGATTCACCTCTGGGAGATTATAAAAGTCTTACCCCGGCAGCTGCTAATGTAGAAGAGCTATATGTAGCTTGCTATTCTCAAATTCAATCAGCAAATAAAGTGGTGTATTATTCAACAATTACAGCCCCAGCATCTAATTTAAATGCATTAGTTGGCGAAGCACGTTATTTACGAGCAAATGCTTATTTCTTATTGGTTCAAGCTTATGGTGGTATACCTATTGTTAATGAAAATATAACTAATATCGAAACTACATCTTTTAGCAGAAATAGTGAAGAAGAAGTATACAATCAAATTATCGAAGATTTGACTGCTTCTTTAGCAAGTGTTGGGACTGCAAGTTATAATACTTCAGGAAAAGTAAATAAAAGAGCTGTAAATGATTTATTAGCTAAAGTGTATTTAACCAGGGGATATCAACCTTATGGTAAGCCAACAGATTTTGCTACAGCTGCAGCTTTTGCAGATGCAGCTATTGCAGGCCAGGCATTATCATTGCCTTTTGAAGAACTTTTTAAACCTGGAAACGATTTGAACGCAGAAACTATTTTCTCAGTTCAATATGACAAAAATTCCACAAGTACCAGCCCAGGAACTTTAGGTAATAGACAATACTCTTACTATAGTTCAAATTTAGGATCAACCAATACTGGTGCTCCACAAAGAAGTCAAAACTTATTACCAACAGCGTTTGCTTTGAGTCTTTATGAACAAAATGACAAAAGATGGGATGCTACCTTTATGACAACAATTTATACAGGTACTGAAGTATCAAATGGAGCTTCTGCAACTGTGGTGTATTTCCCTTATTACAGAAGTCCTTCTTTGGCCAACTTAAAAACATTACACTTTTACGAACCAAAATGGTTTACTCCGGGAGATAGAACTGCTTATATAGCTTCTCACCCTGATTTACAAAAACCTAATAGACCAAATGGAGATCCTAGAGGATACCATAGATGGGGAGAATACTCTGCTGAGGCACAAAATGCTGCAGGATGGATTAATGATGCTGGTACTATACCTGTTAAAAAATTCGATGATCCAGATCCTTCAACACCATTAAGTACTGGATCTACAAGTACAAGAGATATTATCTTAGCTAGATTGGGAGACACTTATTTGATCGCTGCTGAAGCTTATTTTCAAGCTGGAGTTCCTTCAACTGCATTATCACGCTTAAATGCCGTGAGAGCTAGAGCAGGTGCTACAGCCGCTATAGAATCGCAGTTAAATATCGACTATATTTTGGACGAAAGAGCAAGAGAAATGCTTGGCGAGTACAATCGCTGGTTTGATTTAAAACGCACAGGTACATTGACAACAAGAGTACCAGGAAACAATTACAGAGTTAAATTGGCTGATTTTGGAACAGCTCCAAATCAAAGATTATTGAGGCCAATCCCTCAAAAAGCAATTGATTTGAATAAAAACAAAGATTTCCCACAAAATCCTGGGTATTAATATACCTTAAAGATTAAAAATAAGTATTATTTATTGAATTAGTGAAAAAAAGGAGTTTGGCATTTTGCCGAACTCCTTTCTTAACTAAGTTAGATTGCTATTATGAAAAACGTCTTTTTATTTACAGTGTTTTTTTTATCAAATGCTATTTTTGCACAAAGCACTTATAGTATTGATACTTCATATACTATAAAAAGCACCTACACTAAGCTAATAAAAAAATATCCATTCATAAAAACAGCTCAAGAATTAAATAATACTAACGTTACTGAAATCAGTGATGTTGTTTATAGCCAGAAGAATAGAGCATTGCATTTTGACGCCTATTATAGTACCACAAAAAAAAGAAATCCTGCCGTTATCATGATACACGGTGGAGGCTGGAAATCAGGTAACAAAAATCAAATGAAAGTATTGGCACAGGAAATTGCTTTAAAAGGCTATTCTTGCTTTGCAATAGAATATAGATTATCGCTCGAAGCTAAATATCCGGAAGGAATTCTAGATGTGAAAAATGCAATTAGGTTTATAAAAGATAATGCTGGAAAATTCAATGTAGATCCAAACAAAATTGCTGTTTTAGGCTGCTCTGCAGGAGGCCAAATGGCTGCTTTGATTGGTACAACAAATGATAATCCAGCTTTTGATGATGTTCAGAACAAAAGTAAATCATCATCAAAAGTAAATGCAATTATTGATATAGACGGCGTTTTGGCTTTTAAACATCCGGAATCTTCAGAAGGAGATGTCGCAGCTTTTTGGCTCAATGGAACTTATAATGAGAATCCGGAGAATTGGAAAAATGCCTCTGCTTTGACACATACTAATAAGCATACTCCGCCAGTTTTATTCATAAACAGCAGTGTTCCGCGGTTCCATGCCGGAAGAGATGACATGATTGCTATTTTAAACGAGAAGAATATTTATAACCAAGTTCACACAATTAAAGACTCTCCTCATTCATTTTGGTTTTTTAATCCTTGGTTTGATGAAACAGTTCTTTATACAACGCAGTTTTTAGATAAGGTATTTTAAATATATCATTAAAAAAATAATAGAAAGGGTTTGATTGGTTTTCTGGAACTCAAAACTATATAAAACGGTAAGCATAATTAATGCAGAAATAAACCAAGGATAAGGAGATAAAATAAATAGATTTCAATAAAACAAAAACAAAATAAACATGTTAAACACCACACTAAACACATTAAAAGTCGCAACGCTTTTTGTTTCGTTCACATTTTTTAGCTGTAAAACAGCATCACCGGAAGTAGCAAAAAAAGCAGAATCACAAAATCAATCTGAAGTTTCAAAAGACTTAAAATGGTCGGACAGAATGGCTTTGACTTTAATGCAACGTCATCCCGAATCCTGGCAGATTGATGATGCTAAAGCCCCAAAATGGGACTATGTTCACGGCCTTGTTTTATATTCATTTGAAGAGTTGTATAAAAAAAGCCCAGATCCTCGATATGCAGCATATGTTCAGGGTTACTTAGATACATTGATTGAAAATGACGGAACTATTAAAACATATGAAATATCAAAACATAATATTGATATGATTGTGGCAGGTCGTTTACTTTTTAATGCCTATAACAAAACAAAAGAAGAGAAATATTTAAAAGCAATGCAATTATTGCGTCAGCAGTTAACAGAGCAGCCAAGAACGCAATCCGGAGGATTTTGGCATAAAAGAATCTATCCTAATCAAATGTGGCTGGATGGCTTGTACATGGGCGAGCCTTTTTATGCTCAGTATACGGTAACTTTTGAAAACGGAAAAAATCTGGATGATGTTGCACATCAATTCGAACAAATCCAATTGCATGCAACTGATCCAAAAACAGGGTTATTATATCATGGTTGGGATGAAAGCAAACAAATGCCATGGGCTGATAAGGAAACAGGAAATTCACCAAACTTCTGGTCAAGAGCACTTGGCTGGTACGTAATGGCCTTGGTTGATGCACTGGATTATTTTCCAAAAGATCATCCAAAACAAAAAGAGTTGGTTGGTTATCTTAATAATGTTTCTGAAAGTTTAGCGAAATACCAGGATAAATCTGGTTTGTGGTATCAGGTAACAGATAAGATGGGGAAAGAAGGAAATTATTTAGAAGCTTCCGGATCTTCAATGTTTGCTTATGCATTTGCTAAAGGCGCTAATAAAGGGTATTTGCCATCAAAATTTAAAGAATTGGCAAACAAAGCTTTTGATGGCTTGACAACTCAATTAATTAAAGTTGATGCAGATGGGGGAATTACATTAACACAGGCTTGCCAGGTAGCAGGTCTTGGAGGTAAGCCTTATCGTGATGGTTCTTACGAATACTATGTTAACGAAAGAAAAAAAGACAATGACCCTAAAGCAACCGGTCCTTTCATTTTAGCAGCCTTGGAATTAAGCAGATAATATAGTCAAATGAAATATATAAAATTTACAACTCTTATTTTATGTTTTACTGTCTTTCAGATAGTAGTTGCACAAGGGAAAAATGAAAATTTTTCTAAGGTTTGGATAGCAGATAACGGAGACGGAACATATAAAAACCCAATTTTATATGCTGATTATTCAGATCCGGATGCTATCAGGGTTGGTGATGATTATTACATGACAGCTTCATCATTCAATTGTATTCCAGGCTTGCCTATTCTTCATTCAAAAGATTTGGTGAACTGGAAATTAATTGGATATGCACTTTCGAAACAAAAACCTTTAGATGTGTACAATAAAGTACAGCATGGAAATGGTGTCTGGGCGCCATGCATTCGTTTTCATAATAATGAATTTTATATTTATTATCCTGACCCTGATTTTGGAATTTATGTTATCAAAGCCAAAAAAGCAGAAGGTCCATGGTCAGAACCGGTTATGGTAAAAGAAGGCAAAGGTCTAATTGATCCAACTCCATTATGGGATGAAGATGGCAAAGCATATTTAGGGTATGCTTTTGCAGGAAGTCGTGCAGGAGTTAAATGTGTTTTGTTAGTTTGTTCAATGAATCCTGATGGTTTATCTGCTAATAATGATGACGTTATGATTATAGACGGTCATACAGACGAAGCCACTATCGAAGGTCCTAAGTTTTACAAACGTAATGGCTATTACTACGTATTTGCTCCGGCAGGTGGGGTTGCCACAGGATGGCAAACGGTTATGAGATCTAAAAATGTTTATGGTCCTTATGAAAAAAGAAAAGTAATGGATCAGGGCAAATCAGCCATAAATGGTCCTCATCAGGGAGCATGGGTTCAGACACAAAGCGGAGAAGATTGGTTTATTCATTTTCAGGACCAGTTTGCATACGGAAGAGTGGTTCATCTTCAACCTATGAAGTGGATTAATGACTGGCCGGTTATTGGAATTGACGAAGATAAAAACGGTACAGGTGAGCCAGTTATGGTTTATAAAAAACCAAACGTAGGTAAAAAAACATTCCCTATCGAAACGCCGCCAGAAAGTGATGAATTTAATACTCCTAAACTAGGACTTCAATGGCAGTGGCATGCAAATCCGCAAATAACCTGGGGACTTCCTACTTCAATGGGATATTATAATTTAAATTGTATTCCTGTTCCTAAAGATTATGAAAATCTATATGATGTTCCAAACTTGCTTTTGCAAAAATTACCTGCAAATGAGTTTACGGCGACAACAAAAATTACCTTCAATTCCAGATTTGATGGTGAATATACCGGATTGGTAATTATGGGACTTGATTATAGTTTTTTATGTCTGAAACAAGAGGAAGGAAAATTATTCCTTTCACAAAAAACAGTTGTAAAGGCTGATAAAAAGGGAAGTGAATCTGAAAGTAAGAAAATTTCAATAAAAGATAGAACAATATACCTGCAAGTGAAAGTGAAGGCAGGCGGAATTTGTGATTTTTTCTATAGCGAAGACGGGCAAAAATTCAATCCTGTTGGTAGTAGTTTTACTGCCAGAGAAGGTAAATGGATTGGTGCAAAAATAGGATTTCTTGCATTGCGAGAAGGGATTATTAATGATGCAGGAAATGTCGCAATTGATTGGTTCAGAATAACTAAATAACTAAAACTAAATAAATAACTAAAATTAACCAATTAAATGAATCAACTTAAAAGAACAGCATTGTTATTTTTAATCAGTACTTGCTGTTATGTTAATGCGCAAGAAAAACCTAAAAAGTGGCCAGATTTAATTATAAAAAGTTACTCGGCCTGGTTTGGTTCTGAAGAGGGAAAAAAAATAGGCGAAAATGTCCTGCTTTACCAAAGAGATATTGGAGGTTGGCCAAAAAATATTCCGATGCTGAAAGAATTGACAGAAGAGGAAAAAGCTAAGCTGGTAGCGCTAAAACCAATAGGAAAAGATTGTACAATAGACAACAGAGCCACCACACAGGAAATACTTTTTGTATCAAAAATGTATGCGCAGACAAAAGACGAAAGATATAAAGATTCATTTTTAAGAGCAATTGATTATTTGCTTTCTGCACAATATCCTAATGGGGGGTGGCCTCAATATTTTCCATTAAAAAAAGGATATTATACTCATATCACTTATAATGATAATTCAATGGTTGATGTTTTGAATGTATTGAGGGAGATTGGTAATGAAACAGCTTATTATAGTATTAAACCTCCAAAGGAAACTGTTGACAAAGCTAAAATTGCTTTCGAAAAAGGAATTGATTGCATCTTAAAAACACAATACAGGCAAAATGGTGTTTTAACAGTTTGGTGTGCACAGCATGACGAAGTTACCTTAGCTCCGGCGGATGCAAGGGCTTACGAGCTTGCATCATTGAGTGGCAAAGAATCTGCTAAAGTAACATTGTTATTAATGTCTATTGATAACCCATCGCCAGAAGTTAAAACAGCTGTTAAAAGTGCCTATGACTGGTTTGAAAAAACAAAAATCACAAATCTTAAGGAGGAACGCATTTATGATGAAAATGGAAAAGTGATCGGAAAAAAGATGTATCCTATGGAAGATGTGGCACCAATTTGGCCAAGATTTGCAGAACTTGAAACAAATGAACCTTTCTTCTGTGATCGTGACGGAATCAAAAAGAAATTTATAACTGATATTAGTGAGGAAAGAAGAAATGGTTATTCATGGTATTCTAATGAACCTAAGGAAGTTTTGAAAAAATACAAAAAATGGGCGAAAAAGCATAGTTCTGAAAAAACGGATTCAGAGTAAATTCTGGATAGCAATAGAATCTTATTTCATACTGCCAGCAAATAAGGATATTTTAAAAATTAAAATTATGAATAGTAGACTTCTCTTCCTTGTATTGTTTTCGACTGTCATTTTTGCTCAGGATAATAAATTTCCAACAGCAAAAGTCGATTCAATCGTCAATAGAATTCAGCTTCCTAAAATTCCTTCTTTTCAGGTAAATATAGCTAAGCTTGGCGCTAAAGGTGATTCTGTATCCAATAGCAAACCTTTTTTTGATAAGGCAATGGCTTTGTGTAAAAAAAACAACGGAGGGACTATTGTGGTTCCAAAAGGAGTTTATCTTTTGAATGGGCCAATCCATTTTGTAAGCAATGTCAATTTAAAGATCGAAAAAGGGGCAAAAATTAAATTCAGTGATAAGCCGGAATATTATCTGCCAATGGTTTTAACCAGCTGGGAAGGCACGATGCTTTATAATTACAGTCCTTTAATTTATGCCTATGATTGTACAAATATTGCTTTAACAGGCGAGGGAACCATTGATGGAGAAGGAGGAAAGACCTGGAAAAGTTTTAAAGCACAAGAAGGAAAAGGCAAAGAGCTGAGTCGTGAAATGAATCATAATAGTATTCCTTTAAAAGACAGAAAATTTGGAACAGGTTATTTTTTGCGTCCACAAATGATTCAGTTTTTTAATTGTAAGAATATTTTGGTTGAAAACATTCGTATTGAAAATTCACCCTTCTGGTGTTTGCACTTACTGAAATCAGAAAGTATAACAATAAGAGGAATAAGCTATAAATCATTAAATTATAATAATGACGGTATAGATCCTGAATATGCCAAAGATGTTTTAATCGAAAATGTAACTTTCAACAATGGTGACGATAATGTGGCTATAAAAGCCGGAAGAGATCATGAAGGAAGAGCTAATGCAGCGACACCAAGTGAAAATATAATTATCAGAAATTGTAATTTCAAAGGACTTCACGGAGTAGTTATAGGAAGCGAGATGTCTGCAGGCGTACAAAACGTGTTTGTCGAAAATTGCAAAACAGTTGGTTATCTAAAAAGAGGGATTTACCTCAAAACTAATGCTGACAGAGGTGGTTTTATAAAAAATGTTTTTGTTCGAAATATTCAGTTAGACGAAGTCGAGGATTGCCTTTACATAACAGCCAATTATCATGGAGAAGGTAAGGGGTTTCAGTCTGACATATCAAATGTGTCTTTTTCCGATATTTCATGCAACAAAGCATCTGCTTCCGGAATTGTTATTCAGGGATTCTCAGATAAAAAGATCAAAAATATTTCTTTGAGCAATATCGACATTAAATGGGCTAAGAATGCCATATCAAGTGAAAATGCTGAGAATGTAATTCTGAATGAAGTTTTCATTGGAGAGAAAGCCACAGTTCCTTCAGCAGCAAAGTAGTAATCAAAAAATAAAAAATGAAACATTATATTTTAATTCTGTGGTTGATTTCAGCCACTTGTTTTGCACAAAAAACTACTGTTTACACTATTGGAGATTCTACAATGGCAAACAAAAAAGATCCTGACAAGAATCCGGAACATGGGTGGGCCCAGGTATTACAGCCTTTTTTTAAAGATAATATTGTTATCGACAATAGAGCTTTGAACGGCAGAAGCACCAGAAGTTTTATAGCTGAAAAACAGTGGGATGCGGTATATGAAAAGCTTAAAAAAGGAGATTATGTTTTTATTGAGTTTGGGCATAACGACGAAAAGAATAAGGATTCATTGCGTTATACAAATCCACATACAGCCTACAGACATAATTTAATTCGTTTTGTAAAAGAAACTCGTGCAAAAGGTGCGATTCCAATTTTGCTGACATCAATTGCAAGAAGAAATTTTAATGAAAAAGGAGTATTGATTGGTACACACGGAGATTATCCTTTAGAAACCAGATTAGTTGCTCAGGAATATAGAGTTCCATTCATTGATTTAGAATATTATACAGAATTATTAGAACAGTCTTATGGTCCTGAAAAATCAAAACAGCTGCATCTGCATTTTAAAGCTGGAGAAAACCCATATTATAAAGAAGATAAAGAAGATGATACACATCTTTCTCTAAAAGGAGCAACAGAAATTGCCCAAATAGTAGTTAACCAAATAAAACTTTTAGAAGATCCTTCTGTGGAAAAACTTAAGAAAGGAATCAAATAGTCTTAGAGATAATCTAAAAAACATAAATCGTATCCGAAATAGCAGTTTTTTGCATTTTCGGATACGATTTTTAGTTTAAGCCAGATTGAATAACTTATATTAGCATCATTTTTTTTGCAATGGACTAACAATTTGAACATTCTGAAAAACGATTGCTCCTTTTACCACACCAGCAATAGTGCTTCTTAAAGCATCGATTATTTGCATTTTTAATTCACTTTTCGGATAAATTAGACTAACCTCACGTGCCGGTTTTGGTTCCTTGAAATTGCGTAATTTTAATTTGTCTGAATCTTTTAAATCCAAAGTGTGCAGGTACGGCAGCAGCGTGGTGCCCAAACCTTCATCTGCTAGTTTTATTAGTGTTTCAAAGCTTCCGCTCTGAATCTGGAAATTATTTTGTTCTATGTCAGTTCCATTTTTGCACAAGTTCAAAATTCCGTCTCTAAAACAATGCCCATCCTGTAAAAGCAAAATTTCATTGATATTTAAATCAGAAACTTCTATTTCATCTTTTTGAAAACTGGAATGGTGTTCAGGAATATAAGCCACAAAAGGTTCAAAATACAGTACAATTTCTTTAATTTTTTCGTCTTCAAGCGGAGTTGCGGCAATAGCAGCATCCAAATGACCGTTTTTTAATTTCACAATGATCTCATCTGTATTTAGCTCTTCAATCAAAAGCTTTACTTTCGGATATTTTTTTATAAAATTATTTAGAAACATCGGCAGAAGTGTAGGCATGATAGTAGGAATTATTCCTAAGCGAAATTCTCCGCCAATAAAGCCTTTTTGCTGTTCAACGATATCTTTTATTCTGTCGGCTTCATTTACAATGTTTTTAGCCTGATTTACGATTTTCTGGCCAATTTCTGTAAGCTGAATAGGTTTTTTGCTCCTGTCGAAAATTAAAATATTAAGCTCTTCTTCAATCTTCTGAATCTGCATGCTTAAAGTTGGCTGAGTCACGAAACATTTTTCTGCAGCAAGTGTAAAATTTTTATGTTCGGCTACTGCTAAAACATATTGTAATTGCGTAATAGTCATTTTGATAGTATTTTGTGATGCAAAAATAAGAAAATATAATTTTTTTTTATAATTATTTTAAATAAGTTATTTTAAATTTGTAAAAAACATACTATAAAATTGAATAAGATGAAAACAAATATTTTAGGATTACCGGTCAAAGAATCAGAATTGTTAGTAAAGGAATTAAATGTTTTACTGTCTAATTTTCAAGTTTATTACCAAAATTTAAGAGGGATTCATTGGAATATCCGTGGAAAACGCTTTTTTGATTTACATGTGAAATTCGAAGAATTATATACCGATTCTCAGTTAAAGATTGATATGATAGCAGAAAGAGTTTTAACAATAGGAGGAACTCCCTTGCACACTTTTGAAGACTATATTCAAAACAACAAACTTACAGTTGGGAAAAATATTTCGAATGATGAAAAAGCCGTTCATCTGATAGTAAATTCTTTATCAGATTTACTTAAAATTGAACGTGAAATTTTGAATCAATCAGCAGAAATTAATGATGAAGGTACTAATTCTATGATGAGTGACTTCATTGCTGAGCAGGAAAAGACCATTTGGATGATGAATGCCTGGCTTGAAGAAGAATTATAAATATTTAGATATGAGATAATTAATTAGCAGGATAGTCAAATATGGTTATTCTGCTTTTTTGTAAATGTTAAATTTCTATAAAAATTTTAGCATGCTACTTTGATTTTATTTCTTTAACGTTATTTTTGCTCATATGAAATTAGTCGCCCGTATATTATTATTCATATTTATAACTTTCTTGTCAACCCCAACAATTGTGGCGGTGATAAAGAAAAGCAATAGTGCGGCTATAGCTATCAACATTTCTGAAGAAGAGAAATCTCATAAAGAAATTAAGGCAGCTGTGTATATTGATGATTTTAATCAGGAAATACTAATGCCTGTTTTTTCTGAATCAAAAATTATATTATCTGGTAACATTGTAAAACTGGATAATATTTCTCCAAGCATATTTGCTCCACCTCCAAATACGGTATAATACTTCGATTATTTAAACCAACTGTACTTATAATAAATGCAGTGGATTTTTAATGTTTCAATTTTTAGTATTGTATTATGTCAAAAAAAATTAATCTTTTTGCCAATCTTAAATCTGATTTTGCTTCAGGTTTAGTGGTTTTCTTAGTGGCTCTTCCGTTGTGTTTAGGTATCGCAATGGCTTCTGGAGCGCCTTTATTTTCTGGAATTATTGCCGGTGTTATTGGGGGTATTGTGATAGGCTCTTTAAGTCAGTCTCATATTAGTGTGTCTGGTCCGGCAGCTGGTTTAACAGCTATTGTTTTAACAGCTATTACTGATTTTGGTGCTTTCGATGTATTTTTATTATCTGTTTTTATTGCTGGATTAATTCAATTAGCATTAGGATTTTTAAAAGCCGGAAGTATTTCAAATTATTTTCCAACAAATGTTATAGAAGGAATGTTAGCGGGTATCGGTATCATTATTATCTTAAAACAAATACCGCACGCATTTGGTTACGACGCAGATTTTGAAGGAGATCAGGCTTTTATCCAAAATGACGGAAGCAACTCTTTCTCTTTTTTGTTCGATGCAATTAATCATATTCAGTTAGGAGCTGTAGTTGTTTCGTTAGTGTCCTTAGTTATTTTAATTTCCTGGGATAAAGTTCCATTTTTAAAGAGACTAAAATTAATTCCGGGAGCTCTTGTAGCTGTAATCCTTGGAATAGTTTTAAACGAAATTTTTATTATTTCAGGTAGTCCACTTGCAATTGCAAAAGAACATTTGGTTTCGTTGCCAGTTCCAAAAACTTTTGATGAGTTTACATCAATTATTATTACTCCGGATTTTACCGCTGTTACGAATCCTCAGGTTTGGGTAGTGGGAATCACAATTGCTATTGTTGCATCCATTGAAACACTTTTATGTATTGAAGCTTCAGACAGGATGGACATTCAAAAACGATATACGAATACCAATGTCGAATTAAAAGCACAAGGGGTAGGTAATATGATGAGTGCTCTTATAGGAGGATTGCCAATGACATCTGTTGTAGTTAGATCATCTGCAAATAATAATGCTGGTGCAAAATCAAAAATGTCGGCAATTATTCATGGAGTACTTTTACTAATCAGTGTTTTGTCCATTCCGGCAATACTAAATAAAATTCCTCTGGCAACATTGGCTACCGTTTTGATTTTAGTTGGTTATAAATTGGCTAAACCGGCTACATTTTTACATTTTTGGGAAAAAGGAAAATATCAATTCATCCCTTTTATTGCAACTTTAGTATTTGTTGTAGCAACAGATTTACTTAAAGGTGTTGCACTAGGAATTATCATCAGTATTATTTTTGTATTGAGAGGAAACTTAAAAAGAGCGTACAGTTTCAAAAAAGAAGAATATGAAGACGGAGATATTATTCATATCGATTTGGCGCAGGAAGTGTCATTTTTGAATAAAGCAGCCATCAAACAAACCCTGAATGATATTCCTGAAAACTCTAAAGTAGTTATTGACGCTCAGGATACAGAGTATATTGCACATGATGTTCTGGATTTGATTCGTGAGTTTAAGGAAACACGTGCTATAGATGAAAACATCAAAGTAAAACTGAAAGGTTTTAAAGAAGCATATGAATTAGAAAATACTCCGGATGCTAATAACCATGTTACAATCGAACATTATTATGATGTATCCAAAAGGGCATTAGTGACAAAAGAAAATATAAACGAAGATTTTTAAACAATTATTTATAAATAGGTATTTCAAGCGTGAGAGAGTATTAACATTTAGATAACTTTTAAAAGAAGTTTAATTGTTACTTTAATCAGAGGAGTGCCATAAAACTAAAAAAAATATGTCAGATTTTTATAAGCAGATATTAGAAAACAATAAAGAGTGGGTAGAAAAATCATTAGCACTAGATCCTAATTTTTTTGCAGATTTAGCAAAAGGGCAGACACCACCATTATTATGGATTGGATGTTCAGACAGTCGTGTTCCTGCAAACGAAATTATTGGAGCAAAACCGGGAGAAGTTTTTGTACATCGTAACATTGCTAATATGGTTGTTCATTCTGATATGAATATGTTGAGTGTTTTAGATTACTCTGTAAATGTATTAAAAGTGAAGCACGTTATTGTTTGCGGACATTACGGCTGTGGTGGTGTAAAAGCTGCAATGGGAAATATGTCTGTAGGAATTATTGACAACTGGCTTCGTCATATTAAAGATGAATACCGTTTACATGATAAATATTTAAATTCAATCGAAGATGAGACAGAGCGTTTCAATGCTTTTGTTGAAATCAATGCCAAAGAACAGGTTTATAATTTAGCTAAAACATCAATCGTGCAGGGTGCCTGGAAAAGTGGTCAGGACTTAACAATTCATGGATGGGTTTACGGGTTAAATTCAGGATTTGTTACTGATTTGAACGTAAACATTAGTTCAAATGAAGAATTAGATCAGGTATACCAATTAGATTTATAAAAAAAGAAATCGCCTTTTAGGCGATTTTTTTTATTCATTTTCATCCAAATTTTCATTGAAAGCCGATGGTAACATTGTTGGTATAAACTTTATTAAAATAGGCAGGAGCAAACTACCGCCGGGAAGTAAAAAGATGGTTAGGGACGGAATTGTTTTACAGATATCCAGAAGCTGTTTTTTTACTTTTTTCTTTTCCTTGGCATCTAAATCCCGTGTTGTAGAATAAGCCAGCAAAACCATTAACTCTTTGCTCTGAACAATTTCTTTAACGAGTCTGTTTTTGTTCCTAATAATCAATTTTACCACCGTATGCGTCATCTGGTCATAGAAATGCTTTACCGGGTTAGAATAATTAAAATACGGGATTTTCTTTTTATATGTTGTTATAAATGAATTAGTTGTGGCGATACTTTGAATCACAAAATCATCAGAAACCCCCATCATTGATCCTAACGAAAATAAAAAGTAAGCTTCTTCATTTTCTACTACACCATCACTCCATAAAGCCATTCCAGCCATATCGATTAGATAATATTGCTCTAATTTATTGCTGAAATAACTAAGCGTTAAAGTTTCTAAAGTATCAACTGTTACTTTTGAAAATTTAGAGTATCGAATAGACGCTTCAAAAAGTTTAATCAATAAGTCGTCATGCTGTGATTTGATGGTTTTAGTCTTCAATGCCAACCCCACAATGCCAAGAACAGTTTCCTCAATTCTTTTAAGATACTTTTCAGGAATTGCTCCATGTTCTAAATATTGCCTAAAAGCCAGTACATCTATAAATAATAATGCATTTGTTACAAGATGCGAAAAGTTTTTGCTGATGATACTGTCATTCGTTTGAACTCTCTGATCAATTATATTTTCAAGAGATAGTGAAGGTGTATCTTTTGGGAGCAGAATTTTAAATAAATTAAAACCTTCCGGGTTCATTTCCCTATAAAATTTTAAAACTTCAGCAATAAAGTTTTGGGGTTCAGAATTTCTTTTTTCTAAACAAAAAACATGATATAACGTGTTTAATAAAGCAATTTTTGAAATTTCGGTCTTGAACCAGCCTTTTATTGGAATTGGAATTTCAGAATCAATAGAAATAATATGCCCATAGATAAATCCGGTTTCCCTTACTCTATAGTAAAATGAATCTGTTGTCTCAAAAGGAATGACTTCTGAGAACTTTTGTTCACTAAAAAATTTATCTATCCAGCCGGGCGCCGATGGGTTAATCATTAACTTTTGTTTGAGAATACAAAGCTATATCTTTTTCTTGTGCTAAGATTAATTTTAAATGAAATAACCACTAAATCTTGTAAAATAGTGGTTATTAAGTTTTTTAATTATTTAATGATTCCCGAACAAGCAACCCTTGCACCGGCATCTCCTGATGGCTGAGAGGTAAAATCATCAGCTCCCTGGTGAACAATCAATCCTTTTCCTAGGATATTTTTTGTTTCATCATCTCCGCCAATAGCCCATTCATCAGTTGTCATAGTGATAGTTCCGTTACCTTTTGCATCTGCTGTAAAGTTGCCAATATCACCTTTATGATATTCGCCAACTCCCCATTTTCCGTGCTTTTTAAAAGTTGGATTCCAGTGTCCACCGGCTGAACTTCCATCTGCTGCAGTACAATCTGATTTTTCATGAATGTGAATGGCATGAACTCCGGGATCTAAACCTGCCATTTTTGCTGTAAAAGTTACTTTGCCATCTTTTTCAGTAAAAGTTGCAGTTCCTGTAACGGTACTATTACTTTTTGGCTCTAAATTTATGGTCAAAGTTTTAGCATCATTTGATTTTGTACTGGTCTTACAGCCAATTATTAAGGCAGTTATTATGGTGAAAGAAACAATTATTTTTTTCATATGTAAGGCTTTTAAATTAATGATTAAGTAAATTTAACATAAAACAGACGATATTCTTTAAGGAATTGCGTTAAAAAAATCTAAAACTTATTCGTTGTAATTTAAACTTACTTTAAGTAAACAACTCAAAAATATTGATTAAATTCGTGTATGTTTTCGCTATAAAAAACGTATTTCTATTTTGTAATTTATTAATATTTTAATGTATGATAAAGAATATTTCTACCCTTATTGTCCTTAGCTTCCTGATAATTTCCTGTAATGTTTTTAAATGCAAAAAAAAGGATGCTGTTTCTAAGCTGAATGGTACATGGGAACTTAATTATATCACCGGACCAAGAATCGCTTTCGATGGCTTATATCCGGATAAAAAGCCTACGATAAATTTCAATACCAATGATAGCTTGGTTTCTGGCAATAACAGCTGTAATTCGTATACAGGAAAACTTAATGTAACAGAAGCCAAAATTGATTTTACACAACCTATGACAGCAACCAAAATGATGTGCATGGACGGTCAGGGTGAACAGGTTTTTATGAACACTTTATCAAAAGTAACTTCCTATAGTATTACTGATGATGGAAAAACTTTGAATCTTATTACTGGGGATATTGCAACTATGCGATTCACGAAAAAATAGATTTCTTTTTTAACTAGTAAACAATAATTTATAATTTATGAAAACTAAAACCTTCATTTCATTAATGTTATTGTCTTTTTTAACTCTTCCCGCACTTGCGCAGGAAACATCAAAAAGAGAACTTAAAGCAAAAAGAGAATTACAGAAACAAAAAGAGATTGAAGCCCTTATCAATTCTAAAAATTTTGTTTTTGAAGCACAAAAAGTTATGCCGCAAGGGGGCAGGCTTTTGAATTTAGATTACAATACCTATTTTTTGAAATTTAATGTAGCCAAAACAACCTGCGATCTGCCATTTTTTGGACGTGGATTTAATGTGCCTTATGGAGGAGGTGATGGTGGCATTAAATTCGAAGGCGTCCCTGATAATATACAAATTGAAAAAAAGAAAAAATCGTATAATATAAAAGCGACTGTAAAAGGCAAAGACGATGTTTACAATCTTTTTTTCTCAATTTATTTTAATGGAGGAGCTACACTTTCAGTCAATAGTAACAATAGGGCATCGATATCTTATGATGGAGAAATTGAAGCACCAAAACCTGATGAAGTTAAAAAATAAGGAATTTATAGTTTTACTATTAAATTCCAATTCCTGCATTATAACTAAAAAAAGTATTTCTATTTTGTGTTGAAATCAAATACAATTTTATGTAGCAGAATAAGAAAAAAATAAACCCGCACAGTTTCGGGTTGTACGGGTTTAAACAAATTAAAAGCTAAAACTATCTTTGGATTAGAAACAGTATTCGTTTTCTGCAACTAATTTTGATGTAATTGTTTCTCTTAAAGCTACAACATTTGGATTGTTTGTATATTTTGTAAAACGCTTTAATCCCATTAGCATCATGCGTTGTTCGTCTCCCTCAGCAAAAGAAATAATTCCTTCTTTTCCTTTTGAGTTAACGATATCTACAGCTTTGTACAAGTATAATTTTGCCATCGCAATTTGCTCCTGAACTTTATCTTCGCCTTTGTTTTTGGCTAATTTCTCCGTTCTCAAAATTGTACTTTCAGCCATATAAATTTCGATTAAGATATCAGAAGCAGCCATTAATAACTGTTGGTGAGCATCTAAATCAGGTCCAAATTTTTGAACTGCGCTTCCGGCAACCATTAAGAAAACTTTTTTAAGGTTCGCAACGATTCCTTTTTCTTCTGCAAACAATTCAGAGAAATCAGGAGCATCAAAAGATGGAATCCCCATTAATTCTTCCTGAACTTTCATTGCTGGCCCTAATAAATCAACGTGACCTTTCATTGCTTTTTTGATTAGCATACCTACAGAAAGCATTCTGTTGATTTCGTTTGTTCCTTCGTAGATACGAGCGATACGAGCATCTCTCCAGGCACTTTCCATTGGAGTATCTTCAGAGAATCCCATTCCGCCAAAAATCTGAATTCCTTCGTCAGCACAATTCTGAACATCCTCAGAAACCGCTACTTTCAAAATAGAACATTCAATAGCATATTCTTCAACACCTTTCAATTCGGCTTCCTGGTGACTTGTACCTTCTGCTTCACGAGCAGCGATTCTGTCTTCGATATCTTTAGCAGCACGATAAGAAGCACTTTCACCTGCGTAGGCACTTGTCGCCATTTCAGCCAATTTAGAGCGGATAGCTCCAAAAGATGAAATTGCAGTGTTAAACTGAATTCTTTCATTAGCATATTTTACAGCTCCTGTAGTAACTCTTCTTTGTGCGTCAAGACAAGCTGCTGCCAGTTTAATACGACCGACATTCAAAGCATTCATGGCGATTTTGAAACCGTTTCCTCTTTCAGACAACATGTTTTCAACCGGAACTTTCGTTTCGTTGAAGAAAACCTGACGCGTAGAAGAAGCACGAATTCCTAATTTATGTTCTTCTTCATTCATAGAAATTCCGTTTGACGGATCATTTTCTACTATGAAACCTGTAATATTTTTATCATCTCCAA
>CBFGNY010000062.1:0-21587 GCA_965650235.1 uncultured Flavobacterium sp.
CATTCATTAGTTTGAGTATATTTTTGAATACTGTCAAAATTATCATTGGCATATTTTCCGTAAATAATTCCTGGATTCGCATTCCCGTGGTCTGTGGTAATAATTACTAATGTTTCTTTGTCTTTTTCAGCAAAATCTATCGCAACTTTTACCGCTTCGTCAAATTCTATCTGGTCATGGATCAAACCTGCAATATCGTTAGCGTGTGCAGCCCAATCAACCTTTCCGCTTTCGATCTGCAAAACGAAACCATTTTTGTGGTTTTTCATTCTGTCAATTGCTTTTTGAGACATTTCAGCAAGACTTGGAATCGTCTTTTTTAAATTGTCATCACTATTTCTATCCACATAATAAGGAAGACCATCATCTGCAAAAACACCCAGAACAGGTTTTGAATTTGAGGCTGCTTCCATTTCCAACCTGGTTTTTACAACCTGGTATCCTTTTGATTTAAAAGCAGCATACATGTCTTTTTTATCTTTTCGCAATTCCGGACTGAAATAATTGGCTCCGCCGCCCATCATGATATCAAAACCTAAATCCAAATATTGTTCGGCAATATCCTCCTGAGCATTTCTGCTTTTACTGTTCACACAAAAACCGGCCGGAGTGGCATGCGTGATGGGAACCGTAGTTACACAACCCGCCATTTTTCCTGTTTTTTTAAACTTCTGCCAAATCGGTAAATGTGGTTCTCCAGTCGGACTCACATTAAGTGCTCCGTTATTTACACGAAAACCGCCTCCCCACGAAGAACTCGCCGCAGAAGAATCTGTTACTATCGAACTGGCAGAAGCCGTATCCATCAAAGCTCTTGAAACTCTGTTGTCTTTATATAATTGTATCCAGTTAGAACCTTTTCCAGTTTTTCTGTTCAAAAACAAATCAGCCATATTAAGTGTTCCGGTACTCATTCCGTCACTCACCAGTAAAATTATATTTTTGGCTTTCTTATTCTTATTAACTGACTCTAAGTCTAAAACATTTGCAGAACCCTGAAAAGGATTCATAACCGCAGCCCCTATTGTAAATAAAGAGCCATTTCTAAAAAACTTCCTTCTATCCATCATTACTTAAATTATTCTGTTTTCAAAGATAAAAAATTGCGACATCTCTAACATTAATTTAATGTTACGACTACAGGCAATTCAATCACAAAAAACACCACCATCTGACTAAAAAATGGTGTGTTTTCTAAATAAAACAATTACGTTATACTGTAAATTTTAAAGGTAAATGCACCACTTTTTTGGTTTCAAAAAATTCATCTTCAAAAACTTCTGCTAAATCATATAAGGTAGCTTTTGGAAAATCTTTTAATTCTTCGGTCAAATCACCCCCTTTTAGATATAGAATTCCGTTTTTCAACGTGTGCTTATTTTGCTTCTTAATTTTATCTTTTATCCACGAAACAAAATCAGGCATATTAGTTACGGCACGGCTTACGATAAAATCGAAATCACCTTTTACCAATTCAGCACGTTTTTGTTCTGCTTTTACATTTTTTAATTCTAAAGCATCTACAACTCCCTGAACTACTTTTATTTTTTTGGCAATAACATCAATAAGATAAAAACGGGTTTCAGGGAAAAGAATCGCTAACGGAATTCCCGGAAAACCTCCGCCTGTTCCAACGTCTAAAACTGTTGCTCCAGGTTCAAATTTCATGATTTTTGCAATCCCTAAAGAGTGTAAAATATGTTTGGTATATAAGGCATCAATATCTTTTCTTGAAATAACATTGATTTTTTCATTCCAGTCGTGATATAAAAAGTCTAATTTTTGAAACTGTTCGATTTGAATGTCGGTCAAATCAGGAAAATACTTCAGAATCTCATCCATTGTTGTAAATTTTTAACAAAAGTACTACTTTAGGATTGAAATATTTAACTCAATTTTGTAAATTGAAAATTTATAATAATTACCTTTGACAACTATTTAAAATTAATATGAATAATACCGCACCGACATTTTCAAAACAGGATAATCTGAAATTTTTCAGAACGCTTAACTCACGGGTAAACAATTACTTCAAGGAGAACAATATCCAAAAAACCGGAAACTGGAAGCTGCATTTAAAAGCAATTATTCTTTTTTCTGTTTTCTTAACCCCTTACTTTTTGATTCTGGCTCTTAATATGCCATTCTGGGCACAATTGATATTAAATATCGTCATGGGAGTTGCTATGGCGGGAATTGGAATGAATGTAATGCATGATGGAAACCACGGATCTTATTCTTCAAAATCATGGATTAACAAAATCATGGGCGGAAGCATTTATATTCTGGCAGGAAATGTTCACAACTGGCAGGTTCAGCATAATGTTTTACACCACACTTATACCAACATTCATGGTCACGATGAAGATTTAGATGCCGGAAGAATCATTCGTTTTACAAAAAATGCAGAGTGGCATCGTTTTCATAAATTCCAGCATTATTACTCTTTCTTCTTATACGGATTATTGACTTTCAATTGGGCTTTAACAACCGATTTTAAGCAGATGAAAAATTATCTGAAAAGAAAATTATCGTACGGAACTCCACAAAGTCCTGCCAAATTATGGACCGTTTTGGTAATCACCAAAATAATCTATGTTTTAATCTGGATGGTATTGCCAATGGCTTTGGGCGTAGACTGGTGGAAAGTTGTTATCGGATTTTTTGTAATGCATTATACTGCAGGACTAATTTTGAGCATCGTTTTTCAGTTGGCACACGTTGTTGAAGAAACTTCAAATCCGGTTCCGAATGAAGAAGGAGAAATTGAAAATACATGGGCTATTCATCAATTGTACACCACAGCTAACTTTGCACCAAAAAACAAAATAGTCAACTGGTTTACCGGCGGATTAAATCATCAGATTGAACATCATATTTTCCCACATATCAGCCACATCCATTACGGAAAAATTGCTGAAATCGTAAAAGAGACCGCCAGGGAATGTAATTTACCTTATTATGAATTCAAAACCATGAGGGGAGCCATTTGGGCACATTACAAACACTTAAAAGATCTAGGGGCAAAACCTGAACTAGCATAATCAAAATCTATTAATAATTAACCTCTCTTAAGC
The DNA here is from genome assembly GCA_965650235.1 of uncultured Flavobacterium sp. GTDB lineage: Bacteria > Bacteroidota > Bacteroidia > Flavobacteriales > Flavobacteriaceae > Flavobacterium. The sequence goes on from CBFGNY010000062.1 coordinate 3,078, forward strand.
ACAGCAATTAGGAGCAATTAAATTTTTTATAATGAACCATATTCTTTCAGACAGAATTAACAATTTAGCAACTTCGCAGACTTTGGCGATGGCGGCATTAGCTCGTGAGCTAAAAGCACAAGGAAAAGATATCATCAGTTTAAGTTTAGGCGAGCCTGACTTTAACACTCCTGATTTTATCAAAGAAGCAGTTAAAAAAGCAGTAGACGAAAATTATAGCACTTATTCTCCGGTAGAAGGATATTTAGAATTGAGAGAAGCTATTTCAAGAAAATTCACAAGAGACAATGGATTAGATTACAAACCATCTCAAATCGTAGTTTCTACAGGAGCAAAACAATCTTTATACAACATCGCACAAGTAATGTTAAACGATGGTGACGAGGTTATTTTACCTGCACCATACTGGGTTTCTTATTTCGAAATTGTAAAACTTTCCGGAGGTGTTCCTATCGAAGTTCCAACCTCTGTAGATACTGATTTCAAAATTACGCCTGCACAATTAGAAGCTGCCATCACACCAAAAACAAAAATGATGTGGTTCAGTTCTCCTTGTAATCCATCGGGTTCTGTTTACAGCAGAGAAGAATTGACAGCGCTTGCAAAAGTGTTGGAAAAACACCCAAATATATACGTTGTTGCTGACGAGATTTATGAGCACATCAATTTCTCAGGAACGTTCTGCAGTATCGGTTCAATCCCGGGAATGCTAGAAAAAACAATCACTGTAAACGGAGTTGCAAAAGCATTCGCCATGACAGGATACAGAATTGGATACATCGGAGCACCAGAATTCATCGCAAAAGCGTGTACAAAAATTCAGGGGCAAGTAACTTCAGGAGCAAATTCTGTAGCACAACGTGCAACGATTACAGCTGTAGATGCAGACCCAAGCGTGTTAAACCACATGGTTCAGGCTTTTCACGGTCGTAGAGATTTAGTTGTTGGATTATTAAAAGAAATCCCGGGAGTAAAAATCAACGTTCCTGAAGGAGCATTTTACGTTTTCCCAGACGTTTCTTCTTTCTTCGGAAAAACATTAAGAGGAACTGAAATTAAAGATGCAAACGACGTTTCAATGTATCTTTTGGCAGAGGCTAACGTAGCAACCGTAACCGGTGACGCTTTCGGAAACCCAAATTGCATTCGTTTCTCTTATGCAACAAGCAACGACATTTTAAAAGAAGCTTTAAAAAGAATTAAAGAAGCTTTGACTGCATAAATAATATAATCATTTTACTAAAAACGGCTTAGGGTTTAAAGTTTCATCACTTTATACTTTGAGCTGTTTTTTTATGGGGTTGCCTCCGGCCGGGCTATCCGCTATATCTTTTATTCCGTTTCTCTTCATAAAAGGATACCGCTTCTATCCCTAACCCAAACCGTAAAACGAGAATAATTTTTATTTTAAAAGATCTAAAAAAAAATCTGTCTAATCTGCATACCTCTTTTCCCAGCAAAAAAATGGACCGAACCTACGGCTCTCAATCTAAACCTTATCAATTTGAGCAGATTAAAATCTGCCCCTACAATATTATCCGAGCCTACAGCTCTTCAAAAAAAATTCCGGAGGAATGACAAATTTTGTAGCGACGGATTTTAAGTTGATAATAAAAAACACCACAGGCTAAAGTTCCTTAGGAACGACCAATGTAAATCTGCATCATTCATTATTATGATGTCATACATCACAATTTATTTATTCATTCTTTTGATTCTTTCACAATTCCCATTCCACAATTTTATAAATCGCTCTCATAATTCTATAAGACATAAGGCTTTACAAAACCCGATCTTTGTAATACAAATTAATTAAAAATTATTGTCATGATACATACAGATGAAAGAACAAAAGAAACCGTTAGTACCTTAGAAGGATTAATTTCAATTCTGGAAGACGGAAAACTAGGATATACCAATGCTGCAGAACATGTAGAAAGCCCTGCGATTAAAACTGATTTTTTAGAGTATGCCCGTGAACGTGCTTTATTTATTGTAGAACTGCAAGACGAAATCAACAGACTTGGAAAATCAACAGATACTTCTGGCGGAGGACCATTAGGAGCTTTGCACCGTACCTGGATTGACATCAAATCATCATTTACCGGAGGGGATACTGAAGCCATTATCAATGCCTGTATTACCGGAGAAGAAGCAGCGATTGAAAAATACAAAATGGCTTTAGAAAAAAACGAACTTGACGGAAGTCAAATTGCTATTGTGTCAAAACAATTAAACAGCATTCAAAATACTTTGACGCTGATTAAAGCGAAAAAACTGTCATAATAAATGGCACTATTTTTTTGAGAAGAAAACTATCTGGTTCTTAGACTAGGTAGTTTTTTTGTTCTGTATAAATTGAAAAATAATTCTTACTTTTGCCAAAAATCAAAAATAATTATATGACTTCAACTTTACATAATTTCTTTTTAATTATAATTTTCACATTTTCTTTTTCCAGTTCAACAATAGCACAAACAACAGGTAAATCTATAAAAGCTTCTATAGGTTATGGATCAAGCAGCTCTTATTATATTGAAGATTATGGAAGTCAGGAAGAAGTAGATGTTATGGGCGGTGGACTTTACCTTCAAGGCGAATATATTATAGGAATAAAATCATGGTTCAGTGTAAGACCTTATGCCGGTTTTATTTTTGAATCTGTTGAAAAAAATCAAAATGTGCAAAACCAACCTCAATACAAAGTTACTACTAATGCTTTTTTAGTAGGAGGAAAAGTTCGTTTTTGTGCGCCAATACCATGGGTTGCACCATTTGTTGAAGGTGGTCTTGGAGCTTCGGCTGGTAAATTCGAAACATTTACACCAAATGTTAATTTCAACAAAAGCGATGTTTTATTACACATTCCATTTGGCATAGGATTAGCCGTGGGTAGAAATCATAGTTTTGAAATTGGAATTTCGGGTTACTTTCGTCCAGCTGCAAAACAATCAACTGGAGTATTTGCTGTCGGATATAGTTTTCCTCTAGATTAAATAATATAAAAATCTCGCTTATCATCATTCCATATTAAGTTAACAATTTCAAAAAAATCGCTTCAGCATTAGCAATCTCAAATATTTTATAAGACCTTTGCACACTTTTTTTCGTGAATACCACAAAAGCTAAAGTTTTAGAAATGAAGAAGAAAATTGAAATATTAGCTCCGGCCAGAGATTTAATCGGCGGAATGGCAGCCATCAACAGTGGCGCCGATGCTGTTTATATTGGTGCACCACAATTTGGTGCACGTTCAAATGCCAACAACTCTATCGAAGACGTTGCTGCTTTGGTACAATATGCCCATTTATTTAATGCTCAGGTTTTTGTGGTAATGAATACCATTTTGTATGACAACGAATTAGAAACTTGTCGCTCAATGATTTGGGAATTATATGATATTGGTGTCGATGCCCTGATTATTCAGGATATGGCGATTATGGAAATGGACTTACCTCCTATCGTACTTCACGCCAGCACACAAGCCAATAATCGTGATGCCGATAAAATTAAATTCCTAAAAGATGCCGGAATCAAACGTGTGGTTTTAGCGCGTGAATTGAACTTACATCAAATTAAAACAATCTACGACGAAGCTGATATTGAATTAGAATTTTTCGTAACCGGAGCCTTATGTGTTTCGTTTAGTGGAAATTGTTATATGAGTGTCGCCAACGGAGAACGCAGCGCCAATCGTGGTTCCTGCGCTCAAAACTGCCGTTTACCTTACAATCTGATTGACGGAAACGGAGAAACTTTAATCAAAAACAGTCACTTGCTTTCGATAAAAGATTTAGATATTTCAGAACAAATTCCGAATCTAATTGAAGCAGGAATTGTTTCTTTTAAAATTGAAGGACGTCTAAAAGATGTTGTTTACGTTAAAAACAACGTTTCCTATTTACGTCAAAAACTGGACAGCTTTTTAGAAAACGAAGGAAGTGATAGATACATAAAAGCTTCTTCAGGAAAATGCACCTATACATTCGATTCTTCTTTAAACCGAACCTTCAACCGTGGTTATACTGATTATTTCGTAAACGAAAGACACAGCTCTATTGGTTCCTGGGAAAGTCCAAAATCTAAAGGGCAATATATTGGTAAACTAATCAAAACCGTTGGAAACTACTATGAAATCGAAAACGGCGAATTGCTAAACAACGGCGACGGACTTTGCTTCATCAACGAAAATAACGAAGCAGAAGGAATTTATGTGAACAAATCCGAAAACGGAAAAATTTACCCAAATGTTTTAAAAGAAGTGAAAGAAGGAACTTTCATTTACAGAAATAACGACGCCGCTTTCATCAAAATTGTAGAAAGAGAAGACAGTGCCGTTCGAAAAATCAGTACGACTTTATTGCTTACAGAAAATGAAACCGGCTACGAATTAATCGCAACCGATGAAGACGGAAACGTTAGCATCGTAAATTTAGAACACGCAAAAGAGCCCACTAAAACCGGCGAATCAATCGAAGAAAATATCAAAACACAATTAGCAAAAACAGGTTTCACACCTTATACTGCCGATGAAATTACAGTAATGTTTTCTCAAAACTGGTTCCTTCCTATTTCTAAAATCAACGAAATGAGAAGAACAGTTTATGATCAGTTAACTGAAATTCGTTTGAAAAACTACAAACGTGAGGAACACCAATTGGTAAAAACTTCTCACCCATATCCTGAAACCAAATTAGATTTCATGTACAACGTTTCGAACAAAACCGCTCGTAAATTTTACGAACGTCACGGCGTTACCGAAATCGAAAAAGCATTTGAATTACAATGGGATCCGGGAAAATCGCGTGTAATGACTACCAAATATTGTATCAAATACGAATTAAAAAAATGTCCGATACACCAAAAAGACATTGTAGGCGTAAAAGTAAAAGAACCATTGGTTTTAAAACAGGGCGAATTAGAATATAAACTAAAATTCAACTGCAAGCCCTGCGAAATGGAAATCTGGGAAAAAGATGCTGAATTCGAAATTGAGGAAGATCACTTTCATTAAAAATACAAACCGATGCTTTTAGAAGTATCGGTTTTTTTATATCATCATTTTCCATATTTTGTAATTAACTATTTCTTAATTTAAAAATTACGTATCTTAGCATTTCCTTATAGATGAATATACGTAAAAAATCAGAATAAAAATTAAGTAGAATATGAGTGATATTATTCGCGTTGTACTAGCAGACGACCATGTTTTTGTGAGAGATGGAATCAAATCTTTACTTGAAAATGAAGCAAACATAGAGGTTGTTGGAGAAGCAATTGATGGTGCCGATGCACTTGAAGTTGTGGTTGCCAATAAACCAGACTTACTTATAGTAGATATTCGTATGCCTAACTTAACGGGTATCGAAGTAGTAGAAAAACTTAGAAGCGACAATAACAACGTAAAAATTATTATGCTTTCGATGCACGAGTCGGAAGAATATGTATTAAAATCTATAAAAGCAGGAGCCGATGGTTATTTACTGAAAGGTTCAAGTAAAGACGAATTCCTAAAAGCTTTACATACCGTAGCCAATGGCGGAAAATATTTTAGTGGTGATATTTCTTCTATTTTGATAGGTCAGCTAACAAGCTCATCGCTTTCTGCGGAGCCAAAACAAAATTTTGGTGAAGAAATGATGATCACAAAAAGAGAAAAAGAAATTTTGACACTTTTATTATCCGGAAAAGGAAATAAGGAAATTGCTGAAGCCCTGGATATAAGCAAGCGTACTGCAGAAGTACACCGTTTTAATTTAATGAAAAAATTAAAAGTTAAAAACTTAATGGAACTTTCCAATAAAGCGGCAGAATATTCTTTACTTTAAAATAATTCTACGTATAATTACGTAATTATTTTAATAAAACTGCGTTTTCGCAGTTTTTAACTACGTTATAGTACTTATTTTTACAAAAAAAAATATAAGTACCATGACAAATACAAATTCACTAACGCAATCACACAAAATTTTATTTTTAAACACATTGGCATTTACAGTGTGTTTTGCATGTTGGACCTTAAATGGCGTTTTAGTAACTTTTTTAGTAGATAACGGCATTTTTAACTGGAGCGTTGTTCAGGTAGGCTGGTTGCTTGGAATACCAATATTAACAGGCTCTGTAATGCGTTTGCCAATAGGAATTCTTACGGATAAATTTGGTGGGAAATATATATTTTCTTTATTACTGCTGCTTTGCTCTATTCCATTATTTTTATTGCCGTTTGCCGATAGCTTTTTTATGTTTGCAGTATTAAGTTTTTTGTTCGGAATGGTCGGAACAAGTTTTGCTGTCGGAATTGGATATACTTCAATTTGGTATCCGAAAGAATGGCAGGGACGTGCTTTGGGAATTTTCGGAATGGGAAATGCAGGAGCCGCTATCACTACTTTTTTAGCTCCTTCATTATTAAATCATTTTTCCATTGAAGACCCGCAAAATGGCTGGAAAATCCTTCCTGTTATTTATGGGATTGCTTTGGTTGTCATTGGGGTTGCCTTTTTAATTTTTGCCAAAAACAAAAAAATAGAAAACAATACCAAAACCGTTTCTCAAATGTTGGGTTCTTTAAAATCGGCTCGTGTTTGGCGTTTTGGAGCCTATTATTTCTTAGTTTTTGGATGTTTTGTTGCATATTCACAATGGCTGTTGCCTAATTTCATGAATGTTTATCAAACCAGTTTGGTCATGGGCGGATTATTTGCTACCATGTTTAGTTTGCCTTCTGGGGTAATCAGGGCTTTTGGAGGATATTTATCAGACAAATTTGGAGCCAGAAAAGTAATGTACTGGGTATTGAGTTCGTCTGTGATTTTGAGCGCTTTATTAATGGTTCCGAAAATGGAAATCACCACAACAGGTCCCGGAGTTTTAGCTACTAAAAAAGGAATAATAACTTCTGTTTCAAATGAAAATATTAAAATAGGAGAAACTGACTTCGCAGTAACCCAGAAAAAAGAAAACAATGCCGAAAATACTATTTTTCCAACAAGCACATCATGGCAACAAGTTGTTGTAGAACAAAACCAGCCTGTAAAGAAAAAAGAATTGCTCGCCAGAGGAATTACCGTAATTAAGTTTGATGCCAATATGTGGGTTTTCTTAGTGTTGGTAATTTTAATTGGAATATCATGGGGAATAGGAAAAGCAGCTGTTTACAAACACATTCCGGAATATTTCCCGACAGAAGTTGGTGTAGTTGGCGGAATGGTAGGTATGATTGGCGGTTTAGGCGGTTTTTTTGGACCAATTATCTTTGGATACTTATTGACTGCAACCGGAATATGGTCGAGTTCCTGGATATTCATTCTGATATTCTCTATAATTTGTTTGGTTTGGATGCACCTTACCATAACCAAAATGATGAATGAAAAACAGCCAGAATTATCCAAAAAAATGGAAAGAAAATCTTCTAAGGAATAATAAAATAATTTTGATTTCGGCGTACACCGAACTATTCTAAGTTTCTGCGAAAAAAGAGCTTTTGATTGATTTCGGAAGCTCTTTTTCATAAAAATAGCTGCCAAAGGATTACTATTTTTTATAGGAAACAAATAGAATGAGTACTTGTTCTTTAAAGTGAAATGTCACATTTATTTTTAACCAAAAAAATCAGTCAGTATGAAACCAACATTACTAAGATTTTCTATGCTTATTATTGCACTCTTTATTATTTTAAGTTTTAAAGGAAACGGAACATCTCTAAAAGCCAGAATAACAGATCCTCCAACAACAAAAAGATTAGCCCTGGAGAAACCAAATGTAACCATAGGATTCATTAAGCTTACCGATATGGCTCCTTTGGCAATTGCAAAACATCTTGGTTTTTTTGAAGCTGAAGGTTTAAATGTAAAACTGGAGGTGCAGGCTAACTGGAGGGATATTTTAGACAAAGTACTTGATCAGCAAATAGATGGCGCGCAGATGCTGGCAGGTCAGCCTATTGCTGCGGCGACTGGCTGTGGACGCCAGGGTGCTTTGGTTACCACATTTTCTATGGATTTGAATGGAAATGCCATTACAGTTTCTAAAGATGTCTGGTCAAAAATAGTGGATAGTATTCCGCAGGAATATGGCAGGCCAGTACATCCAATACCGGCAAGTGCGCTGATACCTGCTTTGAATATTTATAAAAAACGGAACAAACCTTTTGTAATTGGAGTGGTAGCGGCTTACTCCAATCATAATTATCAATTGCGTTATTGGCTGGCAGCTTCAGGAATTAATCCGGGGTTTTACAGCAATAATAATATTCAGGGAAGTAAAGGTACTACTGGCAGTGATGTGTTGCTGAATGTAACAGCACCACCACAAATGCCTGAAACATTGCTTGCAGGCACAATAAATGCTTATTGTGTTGGAGAGCCATGGAATCAGCAGGCTGTTGATCAGGGTATTGGAGTGCCAATTGTTACGAGTAAAGAAATTTGGAAAAACCACCCCGAAAAGGTATTTGTGATGACGAAAGAATTTGTTGAAAAACATCCAAATACAACTATTGCCATTACAAAAGCCCTGATTAAGGCAGGAAAATGGTTAGATGATCCTCTAAACAGAAAAGAAGCAACCCGTATTTTATCAAAATCTGCTTATGTTGATGGAGAAAAAAGAGTAATAGATAATTCTATGCTAGGAACATTTGAATTTGAAAAAGGCGATGTAAGGTCTATTCCTGATTTTAATGTTTTTTTTAGATACAACGCCACCTATCCGTATTATTCTGATGGTATTTGGTTTTTGACTCAAATGAAACGCTGGGGACAAATTGCAGAGCCAAAAACAAATGAATGGTATCATACTAAAATCAAAGAAATTTATAAACCTGAAATTTGGAACACTGCAGCCAAATTATTATTAGAAGAAGGTTTTTTGACCAAAGCAGAAATTCCCGTAACAGATGGCTATAAGCCACCAACTACCGAGTTTATTGACAATATGCTTTACGACGGAAAAAAACCTTTGGAATATATTAAGGGTTTTAAAATTGGAATTAAGGATTAGATTTTTATTCTGTAAATCCCTAAATTTTCAGCTATAAAAAATAGCTTTTCTTCAAAATTAACTTCTATATTTTAACCCTTTTCCTATTTCGGAAAAGGGTGTTTTTTTTTATGGGCCAAAATCTCATTATATACTTTAATTAGTTATATTTGAAACGATTATGAACTCCAAATTCTATCCTAATGAAACAATTTTTAAATTTATCCATGCTAACCTTTTTTGTGACTCAAACTGGTATTTCCGAAAAATTTAATGATGCTTTAATTTCAAAAAACTCAGAAATTAATTTTGCAAAAACACAAAAAAGAGGAATTAAAAAAAACAATATTGTTTATTACGTTGAAAATGACTTACAAACAATATCTGCCTACAAAAGAAGCAAATTGAAATGGCAGACAAATGTAATTTCTGTTTGCGGAAAGCCTAAAAATGGAAATCCGGAAATTCGATATGTTGGCTATAACACAAACAAACTGCTTATTGTTATGGGAAAACATAATTTTGCAGAAATTGACGTTAATAGTGGAATAACTACACTTGTTGGTTGAGATTAAAATAGTAAGCATATTTAAGCTAACATAAAAACTAAAGAGCTTTTGATAGATTTCAGAAGCTCTTTTTGTTTATGAGAGTTTATATATTTTTGAGTTCGAAATTAAACAACTTATAAATGACCAACTCCTGGACTCAAAGATGGAACGACCGCTACAGCAATGAAGAATTTGCTTATGGCACAGCACCTAATAATTACCTAAAAGAACAATTGGAAAAATTAAATCCCGGAACCATTCTTTTTCCGGCTGAAGGCGAAGGTCGAAATGCTGTTTTTGCTGCTAAATCAGGTTGGACAGTTTCTGCTTTTGATATTAGTTCCGAAGGAAAAAACAAAGCCATAAAACTTGCCGAAACCCATAATGTGACGATTGATTATCAGATTGGGGAACTTGATTCGCTGAGTTATCAGACAGAACAATTTGATGTCATCGCTTTAATTTATGCACATTTTCCGGCAGGAATAAAATCGTCTATTCATAAAAGATTGGATCAATATTTAAAGAGAGGCGGAATTATAATTTTTGAGGCTTTCAGTAAAAAACATCTTGAATATCTTGCTAAAAACGATAAGGTTGGCGGTCCAAAAGATATAGAATCTTTATTTTCAATAGAAGAAATCCAAGATGATTTTCCTAATTATCAAATTATAGAATTAGAAGAGAAAGAAATCGAACTGAACGAAGGTTTATTCCATGACGGAAAAGGTTCGGTAATCCGGTTTATTGGAAGAAAAAAATAAATTTCAAAAGTAGAGACGCACAGCTGTGCGTCTCTACTGCTGTGCGTCTCTACAATTACAAATTCCTAAATTAAATTAACTCTTATACACCATTCCCATATCTTCGATAGAGAATTTATCAGTCAATAAATGCAATAATTTATCCCTTAAAGCAATATATTCCGGCATTTTTACAATTTCAATTTTGTTTCTTGGCCTTGGCAGATGTACTTCTACAACTTCTTTTATGGTAGAAGCCGGACCATTATTTAAAACCACAATTCTGTCGGATAAAAACAAAGCTTCTTCGATGTCGTGCGTAATCATTACAATGGTTTTTTCACGGTTGTTTAAATTCCATAACTTTAAAACTTCCAATTGCATAGAGCCTTTTGTCAACGCATCCAAAGCACCAAATGGTTCGTCCAAAAGCAATACTCCCGGATTTATGGCAAATGCTCTCGCAATGGCAACACGCTGTTTCATTCCGCCAGAAAGCTGTCCCGGTAATTTGTCTTTATGTTCAAATAAATTCACCATTTTAAGATTCTGAATCACGATTTCGTGTTTTTCTTTTTTAGAACAATTCATTACCGAATCAACTGCCTGAAAAATATTTTCTTCAACGGTCAGCCATGGTAAAAGCGAATAATTTTGAAAAACGATTCCGCGATCAGGTCCCGGTCCTTTTATTTTTTCATTGGCCAATTCAACAGAACCGCCGGTTGGGGTTAACATTCCGCCAATGGCATTCATAATAGTTGATTTTCCACAACCAGAATGTCCGATAATAGAAATTATTTCTCCTTTTTGAATTGATAAATTAATATCCCGAACGGCTATATATTTTCCTTTTGGTGTTGGGAATGATATTTCTAAATTTTTTATTTCTAAGTAACTCATAATGTTTTAGTTTTAAATTTTTGAAAAGTTTCAAGTTTCAGGTTTCAAGTTAAAAACCTTTGCGCCTTTGTTTCTTTAGACCTTTGTCCCTGCATCAGGCTTTATAAGCCACTTTACCTTCGATATAAGTGAATAACTTATCGAAAAGAAGTCCCACAATTCCGATGATAATAATGGCTGAGATTACTTTTTCCAGACTTAGGGCATTCCAGCTATCCCACACAAAAAATCCGATTCCTGCACCACCCGAAAGCATTTCTCCGGCAACAATCACCAACCAGGCAACACTGATGCTCAAACGTAATCCGGTAATAATATGAGGCAAACTGTATGGAATTAAAATTTTTGTTAAATAACGCATTTTCGAAAAGCCGAACGCTTTTGCCACATTTTTATGATCCTGCGGAATCGAAGCCACTCCAAAAGAAGTATTGATTAAAGTAGACCATAATGAGGTAATAAAAACAATAAAAATAGTTGCCATCCCGGTATCTTTAAACACCACCAATCCAATTGGAAACCATGCTAAAGGTGAAACCGGTTTTAAAAGCTGTACAATTGGATAGAAAATTTGTTTACAGACAGCACTTGCTCCCATCAAAATCCCAATTGGAATAGCGATTAAAGACCCCAACAAAAATCCAAATAAAACCGTTTTTATAGAATTGAATAATTGCAATCCAATTCCCTTATCATTAGGACCATAATCGTAAAAAGGATCGCTCAACATTTCTTTCAACACTGTAAAAGTAGCTAAAGGTCCCGGCAGCGCATCTTTGGTATAAATGCTTAGCAAACTCCAAAAACCTATAAAAACAAGGACTCCGATTCCGGCTAATACTGTTGATTTTAATTTTGCTGCAAATTGACCAATGATTACTTTAAACTTCTCACTTTTTACTGAATCATTGATAGTTTCCGAAGCCAAAACCTCGGCTTGACCGGAAATATCACTAAGTGTTAATGTATCTTTATCTGACATGGCATTGTAATTTAAATTGAAAATTATATTTATTAATATCTGTATGAAGTTAATTTTACCACAGATTATAATGATTCTTATAGATTAAATAACTTTAAGTAGGTTTAAAGAATAGTCCTTAATAACTATTAAATCTGTGGTGGAAATAAACTTAGTAAAATTTTATTTTTTAACTACTTTTAAATATCCTGCAGGATTCGAAGGATCAAAAACCGTTTTGTCTATAGTTAGCGAGAAAGGCTTCATGTCATCATTCGGCACTTTTACCTTCATGCTTTTCGCAACCTCTTCGTATAAATCCTGTAAGATCAGCTTATCTGCAATTGCTTTATAATTAGGCGCTTCTTTCAAATATCCAAATCTTACAAACTGAGCCATTGCCCAGATAGCATGTGATTTACGAGGATAATTTACCGCTCCGCCTTTGTGAAACAACATATAATCTTTGGCATAAATCTGCGTTCCCTGATTACAGCCTAAATCGTAATTCCCCATTAATCTGTTTTCAATAACATCTGCAGGAGCGTTTACATAAGGAGCTTTTCCAATTATTCCGGCTGCCTTTTTACGATTGGCTGGATTGTCTAACCAGATACAAGCTTCCAAAACTGCTTTCATTACTTTTACAAGATCTGTTCTGCGTTTTTCACTGAATTCTTTATTTACAACCAATGCCTTTTCAGGATGGTCTTTCCAAATATCCTGAGAAGCTACTTGTGTAAAACCAACTCCTTGTTTTACAGCAACTCCGCCCCAAGGCTCTCCAACACAAAATCCATCCATATTGCCAACCTTCATATTAGCTACCATTTGCGGAGGGGGAATTGTAATAATTTTAGATGTTTTTTGATTCACACCAGCAATTGCCATCCAGTTACGCAACCATAAGTCGTGTGTTCCTCCCGGAAAAGTCATGGCAAAAGTCACTTCTTTCTCTGCTTTTAATTTTGCAGCCACAACCGGCGCTACTTTGTTCATTTGCTTGAAACCAACTTTCCCGCAAAAATCTTTAGAAAGTGTGATCGCCTGGCCATTTACATTTAGCATCATGGCAATTTTCATTTCAGAACCTGCTTTTCCTCCTACCCCTGTGTAAACCGAAAATGGCATTGAATACAGACAGTGCGCTCCGTCTAATTCTCCGGTTAAAATTTTATCACGAACATTTGCCCATGAAGATTCTTTGGTAACTACGACTTCTACGCCGTATTTTTTAAACAATCCCAATTCTTTTGCCATTACGATTGGGGAGCAATCGGTAAGTGGAATAAATCCTAATTTTACCGGGTCGTTCTGAGCTGTTATTTCCGAAAAGGAAGCTATCATGACCACTACTAAAGTCAGTATAGTTTTTTTGATTGTGTTTACTTTTTTCATTTTAAATAGATTTAAAAGTTATTTATAATTATTTCTTAGCCAGAAAATTAGGCTTGATGTTTAGCATTACGTAAGCAAATTGCGGTGTTAAATCTGGATTAGCAACATTTTTTACTGCTGCAGAAGCCATAGAATTGGTAGCTTTCATGATGGAATAACCCGCTTCTATATTGATGATTTTGGTTAAATTGTATTTTACTGTTAAATCTAATTCGGTACCCAGATAAGAGTTTAATTCTCCGCCAGAGCCATTAGATAATTTATTTGCCGATTCAAAACCGTGTACATCTAAATTGAAGCTTAGATTGTCTTTAGCATTGTATTTTATTTTAAAGAAATAATTTAATAAACCTTGCTTTCCAAATCCATTAGCTGCATAAAAATAATCCATGCTTCCCCAGAACTTGTGTGGTGTTCCGTATAAAGGATCAAAGCGATTGTCTTCAGTAGATGTTGTTTTCGTTCCGTCATCACCTGATAAATAATCAACTCCTGGCCCAATAAATAATTTTCTTCCAATTTGCAGAGTCGAAGTGATCGAAGCCATATTTGCATTCAGGGCTTTTCCATCTTTATTATGACTGCTTTGGTTATAAAAGCTTCCTGTTAAGTTTAATGTTCTGGTTGGATTAATATTAAAATAAATTCCAGTTGTGTTTCTGTTCCATGTTCCTTCTCCGTTTACTTTGGTGGTTACGGCCGGTGTTCCTGAAGTAACCATTGTATATTTATTAAAATCGTCTTTAAAGAACAGAAAAGACAAATCTCCAAAGAAGAATTTTTTACCTATATAGGCATATTGAAATGATTTGTACATCGTTCCAATTCCGTTTGTCCCTGCTCCGTAAGCCGGATTAGTTCCGTTGTAAATAGTTCCGGTATTCAATTCTTTGTTTTGATTGAATGCCACTCCAATATCTGCAATCCAGCCTTTGTTGGCATATTTCAGGATAATCGCATCGTGACGTCTTCCTTGTTGCAACCAATCTAAGCTTCCCAAAACTTTCTGGTCATCATATGAAATTTCCTGACGTCCTGCTTTTACGGATAAATTCTGAATAGTACTTAAGGTATCTACTAATGAAATTTCTGCCCAGGCTTCGTGCAATAAAATTCCGTTATTAGCTTCAGTGGTTGTTCTGTTGATTGAAGAGGCGTCCTGACCCCAAACACGAACATCTTGTAATGAAGTATAAATTTTAAAACGATATCCTGTATATCCGGCTGATAATCTTGTTCTTTGACTTGTAAATAAGGCAGCTTTATCTCCTTTTTGCTGTAGTGTTCCTTGTCCGGCACGCATTTCTACACGGTCTCTTAATTGTCCGGTAAAAGTAAATTGCGCTTTGGCTTCAAACTTTCCTAAACAAGTTATAGCAACTCCTAGTAAAATTGTTTTTGAAAGTTTTGTGTTAAAAAGCCTCTCTTTTTTTTGACTTTGATTCTTAAATATCAGATTAGTTAATTTAGACATGGTTATTTGTTTTGATTAGTATGAAGCAAACTTACATACGTATTAATACTTAAGTAGTGTGCTTTTGCCATATCAAAACATTTTTTTTCAGCAGAAAAAAGAGTTTTAAAATCAATTTATTTACTGCGTTATCGCAGAAAATTTAAAATAACCAAGTCATAACAAGGCTTTACAAATACTTCCTTTTGAAATTTTAGCTAATGTTTTGAGGAAAAAAGGAATTAGTTTAAATATAAAACTAGCTTTTTTTAAGTGTTTTTTGAAAATATAAAGTAAAATAGACAAAAATATACGCAGAATTATTTCTAAGTACTTATTTAAACTATTTGAAAAAGGAGGTTTTATGAAGAAGAAATGTCTTTTGAGAAAAGAACTACTTAGATCTTAATTAGAAATATTTATGTTCCATTATTTCAGATTGCAGTTTTGGAAGTGCCAATAAGCCAATTCTTTTGCCCACGGTTTTTATAAGAGCTTCTTTTTTAAGGCTTGAAAGTATGCGAATTGCCTGTTCTTCAGTAGTTCCGGCAAAGTCGGCAATTTCTTTTCGGGAGAGTTCAATTTCTATTAAACCATTGGTTTGGCCAAACTTACGGTGAATATATAGGAGTAAGTCAATTATACGTTCACGTACATTCATGTGGGCAATTTTTCGAATGTTGTTTTCGCTTTTGTTTAGTTCATCAGCATAAAATAACATCAGGGCATAAGTAAATTCAGGGACATTTTGAAGTATTTCCATCATGGTTTCATTACTGAAATTACATAAAACAGTATCTTCCAGCGCATAGGCGCCAATTAAATATCGTTTACTGGTACCAAAACCACGAAATCCAATTGTGTCTCCGTTTTTGGTTAAGCGAACAATTTGCTCACGTCCGTTAATTCCGGTTTTGACTGTTTTTACTTTTCCCTTGCAGATAAAGTAAAGTCCCTGAATTGGAGCGCCTTCAATAATAAACTGATGTGATTTTTTACATACGAAGCTGTGCTTTTTGGCAACATACTGCTTCATTTGCTCTAAATGCAGGTGTTTTTTTATAAAACAGTTTTCGTTTGTACAGGTATAACAAATGGCCAATTCTTCTTTCATGGGATCCCTTTTTATTTGATTTACAAACTAAATTCCTGTTCCTTATTTATTTTGATTCAAAAATAGAAAAATAAATTGATTAAATAAGTATTTATACGTAAAAATACTTATTTTTGTATAGCTTTAAATAAGTGCTTTATCTGAAACCTTATCAAAAGATCATAATTGTAGTATTTAAAAGACAACCGGAATGCAAAACACAAAAATAAAAACTACCTGTTCCTATTGTGGCGTTGGCTGCGGAATTATTGTAACAAATGATCCCAAAAATGGTGTAATGGTTGAAGGAGACAAAGATCATCCTGTAAACAGGGGAATGTTGTGTTCTAAAGGAATGAATTTGCATTATGTTGTTAATGATACTTCAGACAGGATTTTATATCCGCAAATGCGTGGAAGCAAATCCTATCCGTTGGAGCGTGTGAGCTGGGACACCGCTATTGATCGTGCTGCAGCCGTTTTTTCTTCTATCATAAAAAAACACGGACCAGATAGTGTTGGTTTCTATATCTCAGGACAATGTTTAACCGAAGAATATTATTTAGTAAATAAATTAGTAAAAGGTTTTTTAAAGACTAATAATATAGATACCAATTCCAGACTTTGTATGAGTTCTGCGGTGGTTGGGTATAAAAAAACATTTGGTGAAGATTCTGTTCCAATTGCCTACGATGATATCGAACTGGCTGATACATTTTTAATCACAGGGGCAAATCCAGCATGGTGTCATCCGATTTTATTTAGAAGACTGGAGAAACACAAAGAAAATAATCCGAAAGTAAAAATTATTGTTGTCGATCCAAGAAGAACGGATACAGCCGCTTTCGCCGATTTACATTTACAGATTATTCCGGGTTCTGATATTATTTTATATCATGCGATGGCAAAACGTATCATTGAAAAAGGATATGTAGATCATGATTTTGTAAAAAACCACGCTGAAAATTTTAAAGAATATAAAGATTTAGTTTTAGGAACTTCACTGGAAAAAGCCTCAAAATTATGTGGAATTTCAGTAAACGATATTAAACTTGCCGCTGATACCATCGGAAAAGCAAAAGGATTTATTTCGTTATGGGCGATGGGACTAAACCAGAGTGCTGTTGGGGTTGATAAAAATACCGCTTTACTAAATTTGTCTTTATTAACAGGACAAGTTGGAAAGCCGGGTTCAGGACCTTTTTCACTAACAGGGCAGCCTAATGCAATGGGTGGTCGGGAAGTAGGCGGAATGGCCAATTTATTAGCCGCTCATAAAGATTTAGCAAATCCGGAACATCGAAAAGAAGTAGCGGATTTTTGGGGAGTTGATTCAATTTCAGAAAAACCAGGTTTAACTGCTACAGAAATGTTTGAGGCTTTGGAATCTGGAAAAATGAAGGCTGTTTGGATAATCTGCACCAATCCGTTAGTAAGTTTACCTGATTCCCGTCGTATTGAAAAAGCATTGCAAAACGCCAAATTTGTTGTTGTTCAGGATATTTCTCATAATGCTGATACAGCTAAATATGCCGATTTATTATTGCCTGCTGCAGGATGGCTGGAAAAAGATGGTACGATGACCAACTCTGAGCGTCGTATTTCTTATTTGCCAAAAGGAATAAATGCTCCCGGAGAAGCACTTCCGGATATTGAAATCCTGATTCGTTTTGCTCAAAAAATGAATTTTAACGGCTTTAATTTTAATAGTGCCGAAGAGATTTACAAAGAGCATTGCGCACTTACAAAGAACACTAATATTGATATTTCATTCTTAAATTATAACCGTTTAAAAACCGAAGGTACTTTTCAGTGGCCGGTTCCAGATTATGGACATCCCGGAACACCTCGTCTTTTTACGGATAAAAAATTCTATACGCCATCACAAAAAGCGATTTTTAATTTACCAACATCTATTGAAAATACATCGGAACAACCGACTCCTCAATTTCCATTTATTTTGACTACAGGAAGGGTTCGGGACCAATGGCACACAATGACAAAAACCGGAAAAGTATCGCGATTGATGACGCATACGCCAAGTCCTGTTCTGGAAATTAATCCAATTGATGCTTTTAAATCAGATATTAAAGATGGCGATATCGTAATTGTAACCAGCAAAAACGGAGAAGTTCGCGTAAAAGCAAAAGTTACGGATTCAATCAAGGAAAAAGTGGTTTTTCTGCCAATGCACTGGGGAAAACAACTTGAAAATGATTTGAACAGAACTAATAATTTAACCAATACTTTGGTTGATCCAATTTCAAAAGAACCTGATTTTAAATATACTACTGTTTCGATTACGAAATATGTAAAACCTTTTCAAAAAATAGCAATTGTCGGTGCGGGTGCAGCGGCTTTCCGTTTCATTCAAAATTATCGTGAATTCAATTCTACCGATGAAATTGTAGTTTTTTCTAATGAAATAA
>CBFGNY010000063.1:0-21294 GCA_965650235.1 uncultured Flavobacterium sp.
CGGCAAGTTCTGCACTTGGCCAGGCAAAAATTAATCTTGGATCATAAGCTTTACCACACATGGCATAGTTTCCTGCACCGTATGAATTGCCTACAATTACAGTAAATTTAGGTACAACTGAGTTACTAACTGCATTCACCATTTTGGCACCATCTTTTATGATTCCGCCATGTTCGGATTTAGATCCGACCATAAAACCCGTAACATCTTGCAAGAACACCAATGGAATTTTCTTTTGATTACAATTCGCAATAAATCGGGTTGCTTTATCGGCACTATCAGAATAAATTACGCCGCCAAATTGCATTTCGCCTTTTTTGGTTTTAACCACTTTTCTTTGGTTGGCAACGATTCCAACAGCCCAGCCATCAATTCGTGCATACCCAGTAATTATGGTTTGGCCATAGCCATCTTTATACGCTTCAAATTCAGAATTGTCAACCAGTCGATTAATGATTTCCATCATATCATATTGTTCGTTTCTGGCTTTTGGCAGGATTCCGTAAATATCTTTTGGTTCTAAAGCAGGTTTTTCAGCTTTTATTCTGCTGTATCCGGCTTTATCATAGTCACCTATTTTATCTACAATGTTTTTTATTTTGTCTAAAGCGTCTTTGTCGTCTTTTGCTTTGTAATCGGTTACTCCTGAAATTTCACAATGTGTTGTGGCTCCACCTAAAGTTTCATTATCGATGGTTTCTCCAATAGCGGCTTTAACCAAATAACTTCCCGCAAGGAAAATACTTCCTGTTTTGTCTACAATCAAAGCTTCATCACTCATAATTGGAAGATAAGCGCCTCCGGCAACACAGCTTCCCATCACAGCAGCAATTTGAGTGATTCCTATACTGCTCATTTGGGCATTGTTTCTAAAGATTCGTCCGAAATGTTCTTTATCCGGAAAAATTTCGTCCTGAAGCGGTAAATAAACGCCGGCACTATCTACTAAATAAATAATAGGTAGTCTGTTTTCCATGGCGATTTCCTGCGCACGTAAATTTTTCTTTCCTGTAATAGGAAACCATGCACCTGCCTTAACTGTTGCATCATTCGCGACAACTATACATTGTTTTCCACGAATATATCCTATTTTAATCACGACTCCACCAGAAGGACATCCTCCATGTTCTGCATACATTCCTTCACCAACAAAGCCACCTATTTCTATACTTTTAGAATTTTCATCCAATAAATAATCAATACGTTCACGTGCTGTCATTTTACCTTCAGCATGTAATTTTTGAATACGTTTTTCGCCTCCGCCCAATTTTATTTTAGCAAATTTTTGTTTTAGTTCGGAAAGTAATAGTTTATTGTGATCTTCGTTTTTATTGAAGTTTAAATCCATAAGAAATTGATGTTTTTACAAAATAGTGTTGGCTAATTTACAAAATCAATTGAAATAATTGGGGTTACTTTATTTTATAAGTATGAAAAACATTTAAGTTTATTTCCTTTAAATTCTAAAGGATTGAATTTGTGTAAACTCATTTTTTTGACTTAATTTGTTTTTCATACTAATCAGTATTTTTTATGTCTAAAGCTGCAAACACCCGATTAACAATTCTTCAGAAAGCATTTGAATTGATTTATTCAAAAGGATATCAAACGACCAGTATCGACGATATTATTGCGACAACCCAAGTCACAAAAGGCGCTTTTTACTACCATTTTAAAACAAAAGATGACATGGGTGTTGCCATTATTGAAGAAATTTTGAAACCCACAATGCTGGAAAGTTTTATAAAACCGATAGAAAATTCAGAAAATCCAATTGACGATTTTTATAATATGATTTCTTATTTACTTCTTGAAGATCCTTTTTTGCAGGTAAAATATGGTTGTCCAGTTGGAAATTTAACTCAGGAAATGACACCTTGGAATAATCAGTTTAGTCTTGCTTTATCTGAACTGGTAAATCAATGGATGAATACAATTGAAAAGACAATATTAAACGGCCAGGCCTCCGGTTTAATCAGGAAAGATATAAATGGAAGGCAAGTTGGATTTTTTATTATGTCTGGCTATTGGGGAATACGTAATTTTGGAAAACTCCAAGATGACAAATCCTGTTACGTTGCTTATTTAGAAGAGTTTAAGAATTATTTAAACAGCTTGAAATAAAATCTCATTCAAAAACATACTAACTAGTATGTTTTTGAATATATTTGCATTGTCTTAATCAAAAAACAATGTATCAAACTCTTTTAATTTGCCATTCTTTTCTTAGATGGCTCGTATTAATGAGCTTGCTGTATTCAATTTACAGAGCTTATAAAGGTTATTCCTTAAAATTATTATTTTCTAAAACAGATAATTCTGTCAGGCATTGGACAGCAACGATTGCTCATATCCAATTAATTTTAGGAATTTTAATTTACGTCCAAAGCCCGATTGTAAAATACTTTTGGAAGAATTTTTCAGAAGAGATTCAAAATCCTGAAACTGTATTTTTTGGATTGCTACACATTTTCCTGATGTTGGCTGCGATTGTTTTAATTACAATTGGTTCGGCTTTAGCCAAAAGAAAAAAAGCAGACAACGATAAATTTAAAATAATGCTGTTGTGGTTTTCTATCGCTTTATTCATCATTTTTATCGCCATTCCCTGGCCTTTTTCACCGCTTGCAAACCGACCTTATTTTAGATAAATTATGAAACATTTCCTTCAGACAAACATTGGCAGATTACGAATTATTGGATTTTTAGAAGGACTATCCTTATTGATATTATTGTTTGTGGCAGTTCCGCTAAAATATGCTTTTGGAGAACCATTTTTAACCAAAACAATGGGAACAATACACGGAGCTTTGTTTTTGCTTTTTATTTTTAACGCTATAAGCGTAGGAGTAGAGCAAAATTGGAAATTTAAAGAGACAACATGGAAAGTGCTTTTGGCATGTGTAATTCCGTTTGGGACTTTTTATATTGATTCCAGAGTTTTAAGTAAAATAGAAATAGTGTCTCAAAAATAAATCAATTCAAATTATGGTTTTAGTATTTAAAACAAACGTGGATTCTTCTTCCAAAGTAAAAAGAATTGCTTCTAAATTGAATAATTTATTTCCAAATTCTAAATGGAATTTTGATCTTGAAGATTGTGATTGTATTCTGAGATTTGAATCAGATAATGATGTAATGAAAGAGATCATTTTTTTAATGAAAATTTTAGGTTATAAATGTGAGGCTTTATAAATTGGCTTTCCTAAAGCAAAAAAAAAACAGAAGCGAAACTTCTGTTTTTTTTATATTTAATTATTTAGATTATTTTTTAGAATCACAAACCAGTCTTTTTAAAATAGCCCATTGTTTCAGTGCGTCACGAGCTTCGACAGCAGGATATCCTAACATTGTTTTTCCGGCAGGGATATCTCCTGTAACACCCGAACCTGCGCCAACTATTGCTCCGTCACCAATTGTTGTATGGTCTTTTATAGAAGCGCTTCCGCCAATAATAACGCCATTTCCTAAAGTTACAGAACCAGCTAAACCACTATTTCCAGCCATAATACAAAATTTACCTAATTTGCTATTATGCCCAATCTGAACTAAATTATCGATTTTACACCCATCACCAAGAACAGTTGAACTAAATTTTCCACGATCTACGCAAGTGTTGGCACCAATTTCAACTCCGTTTCCAATAATGACATTTCCAATTTGTGGAATCTTTACCAAACCTTTTTCGTTGCATGGGCGGAAACCAAAACCATCTGCACCAATTGTTGCATTTGGATGAATAATACAATCGCTTCCAATATGACAACGTTCACGTACAACTGTTCCTGACCAGATAATCGTATTTTTGCCAATAGTACATTCGTCTAAAATAGTAACATTTGGGTATATAGTAACATTTGCTCCGATTTCTACTTTTGGGCCAATATAGCAACCAGCACCAACTCTTGCGCCTTCGCCAATAACAGCAGTTTCATCAATCGTTGCTGTTTTATGAATATCATTATGGAATATTGGGGTAGGCGGGGCAAAAAGTGCCAGGATTTGTGACATAGCCAAATCGGCATTTTTTACTTTAATAAAAGCGCGATTTTCTCCTGGTTCAATCGAAATGTCTTCATTTACAACTGCAATAGAGGCTTTTGACGCTTCCCAGAATTTTTCATATTTTTTATTTCCTATAAATGAGATTTCAGAAATCGTAGCTTTTTCTAATTGCTCCGTAGCTGTAATACATTGAGAAGTAGTGCCATAAATTACACCATTTATAACTTCGTTAATTTCTTGAATTGAATAGGATTTCATCTAATGAATGAATTGTTTTATAGGTTATTTTGTGCCAAATAAAATCAATTAGTTTTTAATTACCTAATATTATTTTTAAGTATTTTGAAAAGTCTTTTAAATAATAGTTTAAATAGTACAAATTTAACATTTATTCTATTAATTTTTTGATTGTTTGGTAATTTTAAGAGATGCTGAAATTCAAATTTTACTTATGAAATCTCAGTTCTAATAATAAAACGGATTGATATTGCATTATGTTTTATAAATGAATTTTTAATCAAATTGCGGCTTCTGATATTACTGTTTTTCAAAAAAATACTTTTTGTTTATTCGAATAAATAAGATGAAATTAATTTTTTATAGCCACTTAAAAACTTAAATGATAGCATGATATATAAAAAAAATGCTAATTTTTGTCACATTGTTTTTTAAGGAATATTTTGGTAAGATAAATTTTAAAATGCAATTTTTTCAAAGTACTAATCGACAAAAAAAGCGGTTCTCTTTAATTTAGGAGAACCGCTTTTTAATAAATAAAAATTTTAATTATTCTTTTATTTTAGAAAGTGAAACAGCATTGATACAATAACGCAAACCACTTGGTTCAGGACCATCTGGAAATACATGCCCCAAATGTGCATCACAGGTGTTGCAGACTACTTCGACACGAATCATTCCGTATGATTTGTCGGCATGATACCCAATCGCATTTTCTTTAATTGGCTGTGTAAAAGAAGGCCAGCCTGTTCCTGATTCAAATTTTTCAGATGCATCAAAAAGCAAAGTGCCGCAACACTTGCATTCGTATATTCCCGGATCAAATAAACTGCAAAGTTCAGAACTAAATGATCTTTCGGTACCTTTTAAACGGGTTACCTGATATTCTTCAGGAGTCAAAAGCAGTTTCCATTCTGCTTCTGTTTTCTCTACTCTTTTTTCTGGAGTTGGATTTCCTTTATTTGTAAAACGAATTACATCTGCCCATTTTATCATAACTTTTTTTTTAGTTTCACGTTTAAAGTTTCACGTTCCAAGTTTACCTTGTTTTGTAATTGTTATGAGAACTTTATTCTTCCTCTCTTTGTCCCATCATCATTAAGAAGGCTTTCAAAAAGGGATCAATATTTCCATTCATAACGCCATCAACATCGCTGGTTTCATAACCCGTTCGAACATCTTTTACCAATTTATAAGGCTGCATTACGTAATTACGTATTTGCGAACCCCATTCGATTTTCATCTTTCCTGCTTCAATATCAGCACGTTGAGCTTGTTGTTTCTTCAACTCGATTTCATACAATTGAGAACGTAACATTTGCATGGCTCGCTGTCTGTTGTCTTGCTGGGATCGTGTTTCAGAACACTGAATCTGGATTCCTGTTGGCTTGTGTACCAATTGGACTTTTGTCTCAACCTTATTTACGTTTTGTCCTCCGGCACCGCTTGAGCGCGAGGTTGTAATTTCGATATCAGCAGGGTTAATGTCAATTTCGATACTGTCATCAACTAATGGATATACGTAAACAGAAGCAAAAGAAGTGTGGCGTTTGGCATTGCTGTCAAAAGGCGAAATTCGGACTAATCGATGTACGCCATTTTCTCCTTTTAAGTAGCCAAAAGAATAATCGCCTTCAAATTCTAAAGTCACAGTTTTGATACCTGCAACCTCACCTTCCTGAAAGTTCAGTTCTTTTATTTTGTAGCCATAGCTTTCGCCCCACATCATGTACATACGCATCAGCATTCCGGCCCAGTCGCAACTTTCGGTTCCGCCGGCTCCGGCAGTAATCTGAATTACAGCACTAAGGCTGTCACCTTCATCAGAAAGCATGTTCTTGAACTCAATGTTTTCAATATGAGTCTGAGTTGTGTTGTAATGCTCGTCTAACTCTTCTGCAGAAAGTTCTCCTTCTTTATAAAAATCATGTGCCAGCTGTAACTCGTCAGTAAGTTCAATGGCTTTGTTGTAATCTTCAATCCATTTTTTTTTGTTTCGAAGGTTTTTTACAATGATTTCAGCTTCTTTTGCATTGTTCCAAAAGTCGGGTGCGAAGGTTTTTTCTTCTTCGTTGGCAATTTCAATTAGTTTGGCATCAACGTCAAAGATACCTCCTCAACGCACCAAGGCGCTCCACAATACCTTTTATTTGTTCGGTAGTTGTCATAAATTAATAGTAGTTTTATATGTTTCTTATAAATATTACGTTATTTTGTTTCTAAAGTAATTCATGAGTGAAAAATTATAAAACTTTCCAAGAATAACTATTAGTAATACGTAATTTTGTTGTACAAAAATAAGATATAGTTTTTAGAATATGGAAATAAATTTAATTAGCGATACTATTACCAAACCTACGTACGAAATGTTGCAGTATATGTTTAACGCTCATGTTGGCGATGATGTATACAGGCAAGATCCGACGGTTATCGAGTTAGAAACCAGGGTTGCTGAGTTTTTTGGTATGGAAGCTGGACTTTTTTTTCCGTCAGGGACTATGGCAAATCAAGCCGCTATTAAATTGCATACACAGCCAGGGGAACAATTAATTGCCGACAAATATGCACATGTTTATCATTATGAAGGCGGTGGTGTTTCTTTTAACAGCGGGGTTTCATGCTGTTTATTAGACGGTGACAGAGGAATGATTAATGCCAAACAGGTTGCTGCAGCCATCAATGATCCGGAGTTTTACCACAGTCCGTTAACGAGTTTGGTTTGTGTAGAAAATACAACCAATAAAGGAGGTGGTGCCTGTTATGAATTAGAAGATTTAAGAGAAATAAAAAAAGTTTGCGATGCTAATAATTTGAAATTCCATTTGGATGGAGCCAGAATTTGGAATGCATTAGTTGCAAAAAGACAGAATCCGAAAGAATTTGGATCAATTTTCGACACTATTTCGGTTTGTTTGTCAAAAGGTTTGGGTGCGCCAATTGGATCTGTATTATTAGGATCCAAAGCAGATATTCACAGAGCGTTAAGAATCAGGAAGATACTAGGTGGCGGAATGCGTCAGGTTGGTTATTTGGCAGCAGCCGGATTGTATGCTTTGGCACATAATATTGAAAGATTGGCTGAGGATCACCGCAGAGCTAAGGAGATTGCAGCAGTTTTAAGCACAAAACCATGGATTTCAGCCATTGAGCCGGTGGAAACTAATATTTTGATTTTTTCATTAGCAGAAGGTTACAGCGATCAGCTTTTGATAGAAAAATTAAAACAGAAAAATATTTTAATCAGCTCGCTTGGACACAACAAACTCCGAATCGTAACACATTTAGATTATAAAGAAGTAATGCATACGTATGTGATTGACACGCTTCAAAAGTTTTAAAAGAGGTTCAAAGTAACAGAGATCCAAAGGCACAAAGATTTATTCGCAATGAAAGAAACTTTGTGCCTTTGCCCCTTTTTTTAAACCTTTGTATCTACTTAAATAAATTATCCATTCCCGGAATCATTGGCATATCCATTTTGGCAACCGCATCAAGTTCTTGCTCGTTAACACTTGTTGCTTTTTCGATAGCTTTATTTAGCGTTACAATCAAATAATCTTCCAGCTGTTCTTTATCTTCGAGTAAAGAGTCGTCGATAGAAATTGATTTTACCTTTCTGTTAGCTGTTAATGTCACTTTTAATAATCCGTCAGCGCTTTGTTCGTCAATTAAAACAGTGTCAAGGCGCTTTTTTGTATCTTCAATTTTTTGTTGGGTTTCTTTAAGTTTACCCATCATTCCCATTAAATCCATTTTGTTGATTTTAAATTATTTCATACAAAATTAGTATATTGCTGTATTATATAATACAATATTTTATGAAAAAATTAATTCTGTTCTATTGTGTTTATAGTATTTTTGTCTCGTTTCATATAAAAATTAATGCTCAATCAATGCAAAACGACATATCGGCTCCAAAGGCCAAAATAATTCCAAAAACATTAAAAAAACATAAAGAAACCCGAATCGATAATTATTTTTGGCTGAATGACAGGGAAAACCCGGAAGTAATTGATTATTTAAACCAAGAAAATGCATACTACGAGAGTATGACTTCGCATACAAAAGGTCTTCAGGATGCCTTATATGAAGAAATGAAAGGCAGAATTAAAGAAGATGATTCCTCTGTTCCTTATTTTTATAATGGGTATTACTACATTACCCGCTTTGAAGCAGGGCAGGATTATCCTATTTTTTCCAGAAAGAAAGGAAGCCTTTCTGCAGAAGAAGAAGTTATGTTTAATTGCAATGAATTAGCAAAAGGAAATACTTATTTTAAGTTAGGAGGTTTAAGTGTTAGTCCTGATAACAAATTTGCAAGTTTTGCTGTTGATGTTGTGGGCAGAAGGATTTACACAATTCAGGTTAAAAATTTAGAAACCGGAGAAATCCTGGCAGATAAAATAGAAAATGCAACCGGAGAATCAGTCTGGGCAAATGATAACAACACCATTTTTTATGTCAGACAAGACGAAGTTACTTTACGATCAGATAAGGTATTCAGACATAAATTAAATACAGATTCAGCAACTGATGTTTTAGTCTTTAATGAAACTGATGAAACCTTTAATGTTTCGTTAAGCAAAGAAAAATCCAGAAAATATATTGTTATTGGTTCAGGAAGTACTTTAACGACTGAATACAGAATTTTGAATTCTGATAATCCTGACGGGGAATTCGAAGTCTTTCAGACTCGTGTTCGTGGTTTAGAATACAGTATTTCACATTATGAAGACTCATTTTATATTTTGACCAATAAAGATAAGGCAACCAACTTTAAGTTGATGAAAACGCCTGAAAACAGAACAGAAAAAAGGTTCTGGAAAGATCTTATTCCACATCGGGAAGATGTTTTATTGGAAGATATTGAAATTTTCAAAAATTACTTAGTAGTTGAAGAGCGCTCCAACGGTTTGAATCATATTCGAATCATGCCATGGAATGATGAACCGGATTATTATTTACCTTTTGGAAGTGAAACTTATAATGCTTACACTACAACAAACATAGATTTCGATACAGATATTTTGCGTTATAGTTATCAGTCACTTGCAACGCCATCGTCAGTAATTGATTTTAACATGAAAACTAAAACCAAGGAAATCTTAAAAGAACAAGAGGTTTTAGGAGGGAAATTTGATAAAAATAATTACATCGAAGAAAGAGTTTGGGTATCAGCCAGAGATGGTGTCAAAATTCCTGTTTCGATGATTTACCGAAAAGGATTAAAGAAAGATGGCAAGAATCCGTTATTACTTTATGCATACGGTTCTTACGGAATTACAATGGATACCTATTTTTCATCAACCAGGCTTTCTTTGTTAGATCGCGGATTTATCTACGCTATTGCCCATATTAGGGGAGGAGAAGACTTGGGAAGACAATGGTATGAAGAAGGGAAACTGTTAAAAAAGAAAAATACCTTTACAGATTTCATTGATTGCTCTAAATTTGTCATTAAAGAGAAATATACTTCTTCAAAACATTTATATGCAGAGGGAGGGTCTGCCGGAGGACTTTTGATGGGCGTTATCGTAAATGAAGCTCCTGAATTGTACAACGGAGTTATAGCCCAGGTACCTTTTGTAGACGTTATTACAACAATGCTGGATGATAGTATTCCGCTAACAACCGGGGAATACGACGAATGGGGAAACCCTAATAATAAAAAATATTATGAATATATGTTGTCGTACTCACCATATGATAATATAAAAGAGCAAGAATATCCTAATATGTATGTTTCAACCGGATTGCATGATTCGCAGGTACAATATTGGGAACCGGCTAAATGGGTGGCTAAGCTTAGAAATTTAAAAACAAATGATACTGTATTGTTTTTAAATACTAATATGGATGCTGGTCATGGCGGGGCTTCAGGGCGCTTTCAGGCTTTAAAAGACCTAGCAAAGGAGTTTAGTTTTTTATTAGATTTAGAGAAAATTAAAAGCTAATTAGAAATTTTTTGTTAAATTTGCAACCTATCGGGGTTATTTTAAGATACCTTGATTAACTATTTTTTTATGAAAGAAGAAATAAATGCTTATAATAATGTTTTAGAGTTAATAGGTAACACCCCGCTTATTAAGCTAAATAAAGTCACCGAAGGGTTAGAAGGAAATTTCTACGCAAAGGTAGAAGCTTTTAATCCGGGACATTCGTCAAAAGATAGGATAGCATTATACATCATTGAAGAAGCGGAGAAAAAAGGAATTTTGTCTCCAGGTGATACCATAATCGAAACAACATCCGGAAATACAGGTTTTAGTTTAGCTATGGTAAGCATTATAAAAGGCTATAACTGTATATTGGCAGTAAGTTCAAAATCATCCAAAGATAAGATTGACATGCTGAGAAGTTTAGGGGCAAAAGTTTATGTTTGTCCGGCTCACGTTTCAGCAGATGATGAAAGATCTTATTATAATGTTGCAAAACGTTTGCATGAAGAAACTAAAGGTTCTGTTTATATTAATCAATATTTTAACCAATTAAATATTGATGCACACTACAACACTACAGGCCCTGAAATCTGGCAACAGACAAAGGGACAAATAACACACCTTGTTGCCTGCAGCGGAACTGGAGGAACTATTTCCGGAACTGCAAAATACTTAAAAGAACAAAATCCAAATATTAGAATACTTGGCGTTGATGCTTTTGGGTCGGTATTGAAAAAATATCATGAGACAAGAGATTTCGATAATAAGGAAATATACCCATACCGAATTGAAGGTTTAGGAAAAAATTTAATTCCGGCAGCAACTGATTTCGATATCATTGATAAATTCATAAAGGTCACAGATGAAGAAAGTGCCCATACAGCAAGGGAAATTACTCGTAAAGAGGGTTTGTTTGTTGGGTATACTTCGGGTGCGGTAATGCAGGCAATTAAACAATACGCAGAAGAAGGAGAGTTTACCAAAGACAGTAATATTATTGCTATCTTTCCAGATCATGGTTCTCGTTATATGAGCAAAGTATTTAGTGATGACTGGATGAATGAACAAGGATTCTTCGATAGTGTAAACGAAGAAGAAGTTCAAAAAATTGAATTTGTGAAGTAATCAAAATTTAAGATTTACTTTTAGACATAAAAAAACTCCAGATGAAAATCTGGAGTTTTTTTATGGTATATTATTTTGCTAAAAGCTCTAGAATTTTTGCTCTTAATTCAGGGCCTCTTAAATCCTGTGCAACAACTTTACCTGATGCGTCAAGTATAAAGGTTGCAGGAATAGATTCTACTCCGTATTGCTTTGCAATTGGCTCATCCCAGAATTTTAAGTTAGAAACCTGTGTCCAGCTTAAATTGTCTTTTGCTATGGCTTCTTTCCAGGCTGATGCTTCTTTATCAAGTGAAACACCAATAATATTTAATCCTTTTGGATGCAGTTCTTTATAAATTGCTACAACATTAGGGTTTTCCTTTCTGCATGGCCCACACCATGAAGCCCAGAAATCTACAATTGTAACTTTTCCTAAGCTTTCCTTAAGCGATATTGTTTTGCCATCAGGATTAGGAGCTGAGAAATCTGATCTTCATTTAGCGCTGCCAACAGGAGGAGCTGATGCACCAACTGTAGGCAATTTCATTTGACCGATTTTTTCTTTAGCAGCTTTTCCTGGTTTTGTGTTTTTCAAAGACTCGTCTAAAGAGTTGTATAAAGCTTCTGTTTTTTTGATATCAGCAGTTGGGTCATTAGCCAGACTTTGAATAATTATAGCAGAAATGAAAGATTTTGGATGTGATTCAGCATAAGCTGTATATTTCTTTTTTGATTCTGCCTGAACATCAGTTTGAATAGCCATGTATTGTTTCATCAAGCCATTGATAACAGCTGTATCCTGAGCTTGTTGGGCTTGTTGCATTTTTTGGGTATTGTTTTTTTGAAAATCAATTAAGCTTTTTTGAACTTTAGTAAGATCTTCGTTGAATTTTACAAACTCGTCATTACTATAAGTTCCGGAAATTTTTGATTTATGAATACTGTCTTTATCAACCTCAATTTTAATTTCACCAGTTTCTAAGATAAACATAACAGGGCCTTGTAAATCCTGAATAACTAAACTATGAAAAGCAGGTTCAGTAACTTTTCCTTTTATTTCAAATTTTCCATTTTCAACTTTTACAGTGTCAAGTGGTAAAACTGCCATTGTTGTTGGGTCTTGACCTTGCAGGATTATTGTTTTTCCGTTCTCAATTCCTTTTGCAGTTCCGGTAATAAGGAATTCTCCGTCTTTAACTTTACTGCAAGAAATTATCGCTGCAGAAGCGGTAAGTAAAAAAAATATTTTTTTCATTATAAAAAATTAATTAGTTAATTGATTTGTGCAACAAAAGTATTTAAAAATATAAAACATCAACAATTTTACTACCTAAAATTTTGTTATAGTTTTTTTTGTTTCAATAGTCTTATATTTAGTGTTTTAGCTGTTTTTTGTCAGCTAAAAAATAGCCAATAATTTTATTATTCAGAATTAAAGCAATGATTTTGATGTTTTTTAGCATAAAAAAAGCATTCTGTTGTCAGAATGCTTTTAAAAATATTATGGTTGAAATCTCTATTCCTGATTTGTTTTCTTTCTCCACGTAAAAGAGTTCAAAATGTGTCTTTTAGCGAATCTTCCTGGTGAATCAGCATTTACCATTTTCACATAAGTAGCTTTAGGAACACTAATGTATTCGTACACACTTCCGTTAGAAAAATCGATAATCAAACGACCATCAACAAACTTATAATCAGTAATTGAACAAGTCGAAATCGTTTCAGTATATTCAGGTAAATTAGCTTTAATCGTCTCAGGATTAATACTTACCAAAAAGTGATATGCCTCAATGATAGCTTTACTTTTTTCTTCTGCAGCTTTTAAACCTGCTTCATCTCCCTGAAATTTATCAGGATGAGCTTCTTTCATCGCATTACGATAAATGGTTTTCAAATCTTTTAATTCTGCAGTTTTGTCTACGTTTAGTAACTTTCTGTATTCAACTATTTTTTTCATAAATAAAGGTAACTACTTGTCTATTAGTTTGAAATTGATGTTAATTGTTCAAAAAGACAAATTTTTTGCAAAGGTACAATTTTTTTTAACTTTTTACTTTTGATAGAAAAAATATTCAGAAAAGTTATGTGTTAAATGTTAGAAGTTAAACGTAGAATGTAAATATGATTATGATGTCGATTTGCTCAAGCAG
Source organism: uncultured Flavobacterium sp. (assembly GCA_965650235.1). Classification (GTDB taxonomy): domain Bacteria; phylum Bacteroidota; class Bacteroidia; order Flavobacteriales; family Flavobacteriaceae; genus Flavobacterium. The sequence continues at coordinate 13,439 of CBFGNY010000063.1, forward strand.
ATTTATTTAAAACGCGAGTACGCAAATAATTTGACTTAAAGCTTTAAAAATGCAAAATTCGCAAAGCTGTTTGTTGAACCAGCTTTGCGAACTTTTTTTAGTATTCTAAATTATTAAATATTTTGAAGGCGGTTAAATTTGTCCCTTTTTCAACTTGGAACCTGACACGAGGCTTTAGCCGAACTGGCGAAGCAAACAAGGAAAACCTGAAACAAAATTATTTGTTCTCCGGTTTATGATTTGCCTTATCGAAGTTTTTAGATTTCTTCGGATATTTATTATAGCTGATATCACTTGGGTTTTCGATAACCGATTTAATGGTAATCCAGTCTCCAATAGTAAAGTTAGAATGCGCCATTTTGTAATCTAAAAGATACTCACCACAAAAATAATTGTTGTTTTCATCTTTTTCGATGATACCGGTATAAACTCCTTTTTGAGGCATTTTTTCTTGTGAATCCTTAGACATAGTATTTTATTTTAAATTGAAGATGCAAAGTTAATCAATTTTGGTTTGTTTTAGGGAGTTCGTGACAATCTCAGTATATTTGCACCATGCAAAAAAACTTTAAGCCACATCCTAATTCCTTCAAGAATACATTCTGTGTATTTAATGAAGTATTGCCGGAAGCTGTTAAAGGATTGAAAATTCAGTTTGAAAGCAAAGCAGGGAGTACCTATTATTATACAGAAGCCGGCATGTACCGTGTTTCGAATCACTGGGGAAGACTAGCCAACAGCAAATGGAGATTGGTTGCGATGGAACCAGAAACTCCATCTAAAACAAAAATAGGTTTTGCGGCATGGAGTGAATTTTATCCGGATAATGCTGAAGAAAAATTATATTATATCGAAGCAGATTATGATAAAAATACGGTGATTTATCAGCATAAAAATAATCCGGAGTATGATAAAAAAGCAATTCTGAGAACGAGTTTTGAAACTACAAAACGTATCAAACAAATCAGGAATCTGCAACAACTGACATCATGGGCAAAATATTTTGATTATGATGATATAGCCGAGTTAAGAAAACAAATCATTGATGAATTGATTTATACAGAGAAGGCTTTAGAAGAAATTAAAAGAGAAATATAATGGGACGCAACAACGAAAGGAATATCAAAAAGCATAATGACAAATTGCACAAAGCCCAAAACAAAGTAAAACAGGCTGAAATTGCACGTAAGGAAAAGCTAAAAGAAATTATTAAGAAGTTTAACCAAAAAGGTCCGGAATAGATAAAAGTTCTGGTTTTGCGTGAGCGGTAGAGGCGGTATCCTCGTAATGAAATGAAGAGATAAAGCCGAAAACGCGACCCGCTTTTTTGCGGGGCACGCCCAAATTTTGATAACGAAAACACCAATATAAGATGAATACCAAATTTGAAAGTTTAAAAGCGAGCGTACAGGAAATCATTGATTTGATTGCTGCAGAAAATAACAGAGAAGCAAATAACAAATTGCTTGATGTAAGTGAAGTATTAGATGAAATGCTGGATTTTGCAGAAGAAGATGAAGAGCTAAGGGAAATAAGCCGATATCAGGTTTTATTGAATCAGCTGCATGTAAAATTGAATGGCGAAGAGCAGGTTGATGGAGAGTAAAAAATGCTTTTGCGACACAGGTTTGCTGTTCACAGATTGCTGCGGATTATATCTTGAAAAGAATCAAAAAGCACCAACAGCATTAGCTTTGATGCGTTCGAGATATTCAGCTTATGCCACTCATAATGCCGATTATCTTTTGGAAACTACTTATGTTTCTGAAAGACAATATTACTCAAAAGCCGAAATTTTAAAATGGGCTACGAGCAATAAATGGCGACAACTGGAAATTTTATTTTACACTGAGAATAAGGTGGAGTTCAACGCCTATTTTTTCGATGAAAATCAAAAATCACAGATTCATCATGAATTTTCAACCTTTAAATTCGAAAATGGTGAGTGGTTTTATCTGGACGCAATTTGAATAATTGACAGCATTATCACTGATTTCTATTCGTTTTTAATGAATACTTTAACTAAAAATTAATAAACGTTTCGTTTTCCATAGTTCCAAAATAGATTAATTTTAGAACTATGAAAAACGAATTTAAAAGAGGTTTTTATTTCAAGACTTACGAAGCGCCGTTTCAGTCTCCGTTTGAAAAACTTTTTGGAATTTTCAAGGAGCTTATCACCCACACTTCGGGAGATTTTGATGAAGCTATAGACTGGCTTCGTGAGTTGGATAAGGAATATAAACTAACCGACGAGAACTACACAATCGATGATTTTATCGAAGATTTAAAAAAGAAAGGCTACATAAAAGACGAAGCAAAGCCTGATGGTACAGCTGGTTTTGGAATTACTGCTAAAACAGAAAGAGCTATTCGTCAGCAGGCTTTGGATCAGATATTCGGAAATTTAAAACGTTCGGGAAACGGAAATCACAAAACCAAACATGCCGGAAATGGCGATGAACATACAGGAGAATTCAGGGAATTTAATTTCGGAGATGGTTTAGAGCGTATTTCTTTGACAGAAAGTTTACGAAATGCCCAAATCAACAACGGTGTCGAAAGTTTCATGCTGACCGAAAACGATTTGGTGGTAGAGGAAACGAAATTTAAAGCACAAATGAGTACTGTTTTGATGATCGACATCAGCCACAGTATGATTTTATATGGCGAAGACCGAATAACACCTGCCAAAAAAGTTGCGATGGCTCTGGCTGAATTAATCACAACCCGTTATCCAAAAGACACCTTGGATATTTTGGTTTTCGGAAACGATGCCTGGACAATTCCAATTAAGGATTTACCGTATTTGCAGGTTGGTCCTTATCATACCAATACCGTTGCCGGACTTCAATTGGCAATGGATATTTTACGCAGGAAGCGAAATACCAACAAGCAAATTTTCATGATTACCGATGGAAAACCAAGCTGTGTGCGCGAGCGCGATGGTTCATACTATATGAACAGCAATGGTCTTGACGAATATATTGTTGATAAATGCTACACTCAGGCACAGCAAGCCAGAAAATTGCACATTCCCATTACGACTTTTATGATTGCAAACGATCCTTATTTACAGCGCTTTGTCAATCATTTTACAGAAGCCAATCAGGGAAAAGCATTTTACACCGGATTAAAAGGTCTTGGAGAAATGATTTTCGAAGATTATGAAACGAATAGAAAGAAAAGAGTTCGATAATTCCGTAGAGACGCACAGCAGTGCGTCTAACACATTTAAATAAACAACAAACAGATATTTCAAAAAATGGAAATAAATAATATAAATACATTAGGTCAACTAAAGGCTTCAGGATATAAAAGCACGAATATCAAAGATGAATTGCGAAATAATCTCCGTGAGAAAATAAAATCAGGACAGCCCGTTTTTGAAGGTGTTCATGGCTTTGAAAACACAGTAATTCCTGAATTAGAGCGTGCTATTTTATCTCGTCATAATATTAATTTATTGGGACTTCGGGGTCAGGCCAAAACCAGACTTGCCCGTAAAATGATCGAATTGCTGGATGAATATATTCCGTTTGTGACTGGTTCTGAAATTAATGACGATCCGTTAAATCCAATTTCGCGTTTTGCAAAAGATTTAATTGCTGAAAAGAGAGATGAAACCCCAATATCATGGTTGCACAGAAGCGAGCGTTTCTTCGAAAAATTAGCAACGCCGGATGTTACCGTAGCCGATTTAATTGGTGATGTTGATCCGATAAAAGCAGCGAATCTGAAATTATCGTATGCAGATGATCGCGTGATACATTTCGGAATGATTCCGAGAGCGAATCGCTGTATTTTTGTTATCAACGAATTACCCGATTTACAAGCTCGAATTCAGGTGGCACTTTTCAATATTCTACAGGAAGGCGATATTCAGATTAGAGGTTTTAAATTAAGAATGCCTTTGGATATGCAATTTATATTTACGGCAAACCCGGAAGATTATACCAATAGAGGAAGTATTGTAACGCCTTTAAAAGACAGAATTGGTTCTCAAATCCTGACACATTATCCGGAAAGCGTTGCCATTGCAAGAACAATTACGGAGCAGGAAGCAAAATTAGATGAAACACAAAGTGATATTGTTTATGTGCCAGGTCTGGCCAAAGATATATTGGAGCAAATAAGTTTTGAGGCTCGTGACAGCGAATATATTGATAACAAAAGTGGTGTAAGTGCAAGAATGAGTATTACAGCTTTTGAAAACCTAATTAGTACCGCTGAGCGTCGCGCCTTAAAAGCCGGAACAGATAAAACTGTTTTGCGTTTATCAGATTTCATCGGAATCATCCCAGCCATTACAGGAAAAGTAGAGTTGGTATATGAAGGAGAACAGGAGGGGGCTGCTGCTGTAGCTCAGAATTTGATTGGTTCGGCAATTCGAACTTTATTTTCTGATTACTTTCCAAAAATTGAAAAACTGGAAAAACCAGGCGAAAAAACACCTTATTCAGATTTAATTGAATGGTTTTTTGCAGAAAGCGGCTTCGAATTATTAGACGAAGCTTCTGATGCTGAATATCAAACTATTTTAGATGAGGTTACTCCTTTGGATACTTTGGTAAAAAAATACCAGCCGCAATTAGATAAAAAAGACGAGTATTTTGTAAGAGAATTTATTTTATGGGCTTTGGTTGAGTACAAAAAATTAAGCAAAGACCGTTTTGCACAAGGACATCAGTTTAAAGACATGTATGGAAGTTATATAAGCAAATTGTAAGTTAACATTCTTTAATAAACCCGACAGGTTTCAAAACCTGTCGGGTTTATTATTTTTCAATAAAGCTTCTGTTTAACTACTATTTTCTAATTCAATTCTTATTTTTGTTAATAATACATTTACTCAATGAAATTACTCATAGTCGAAGACGAACCAAATCTACTTTCCATTTTACGAAAAGGATTCGCTGAAAACAACAATGATGTCAGCGTGGCCCTTGATGGCAAAACGGCCTTGGAAATGCTTCAGAATTATACTTTTGATGTAGTAGTTTTAGATGTAATGCTGCCTGATATTAACGGAATTGAGATTTGCAGAAGATTGCGTACTGCTAAAAATTTTGTTCCTATTCTACTTTTGACTGCACTCGGAACTTCAGAAAATATTGTAACCGGACTTAATGCCGGTGCAGATGATTATTTAGTAAAGCCTTTTAAATTTGGAGAACTTGATGCAAGGGTAAATGCCTTAAATCGCAGAGCCAATCAGGAAACTGAAAAAACAGACACTATAATAATTGGCGATTTAGAGATAAATAGTCAGGCAAAAACGGTTAAACGCGATGGAGAATCTATTGTTTTAACAGCCAAGGAATTTAAATTACTATATTATTTAGCTAAAAATACAGGCAGAATTGTTTCCCGAGATCAGATTTTAGATAATGTCTGGGACATTAATTTTGATATGAATACCAATGTTGTGGATGTTTATATCAATTATTTAAGAAAAAAAATAGACAAACCTTTTACAACCAAACTAATTCATACCATGAAAGGTTTAGGTTATATTATACAGCCATAAAATGGATATAAGAAAAAAAATTACTTTTACTTATGTTGCCCTTTCTACCTTTAGTACACTGCTATTGTGTATTATCGTTTTTGTATTGTTTCGGGAGAATAACAGATACCATTTCCTGAAAAGATTAGAGGACAGGGCAAAAATTGTGGCTTCAATTCATTTTCAGAATGATCCTGAAAAAAGCAGGTATTATAGTGAACTTAAAAAAAATGGACTGGAAGAACTTATTGAGGAAGAAGAATATGTTCTTAAAATAAACAGCGCCAATAGTTTTGATTACAATACAAATCTAAATTTGCCCAATGAGTTTTATTCCAATATTTTAAATACTGGGAAAGACTATTTTGAAATTAACAGCAAATATTATTTAGGTCAGGTTTTTACAGAAAATAACCAAAGGTATATTGTAATTGTTGGTGCCAGAGATAAACGCGGAAAAACAACTACCGTTTATATTGCAAAAATATTGATTTTTGGAGGTATCGGGTTCATACTTTTGGCATTCTTTTTAGGAAGATTATTGGCTAAAGGAGTTATTAATCCAGTGGCGAGAATTACCAGAGAAGTGAATCGAATTAGTGCTTCAAATCTTCATAACAGATTACCCGAAGTTAAAAACTCAGATGAAATTTCAGATCTTACACATACTTTTAATGATATGTTAGACCGCCTGGAAACTTCGTTTGAAATTCAGGCGAACTTCATCAATAATGCTTCACATGAATTAAAAACGCCAATTACAACAATTATTGCCGAGTCTGAAATTATGCTTTTTAAAGAAAGAGCTGTTCCGGAGTATATACAGTCGTTAGAAAACATTTACAGTCAGGCTTCAAGATTAGGAAATTTAACAGAGAGTTTATTAAAACTGACTCAAACGGGTTATGACGGCAAAAAACAAGTACAGGATATTGCCAGAATCGATGAGCTATTGATGGATGTAAAATCAGATATGGATAAAATTTATCCGGATAACCGCGTGAGCATCAAACTTAATTTTGCTCCCAAAGATTCAGATTTGTTATTGATTCCGTGTAATAAGCCATTATTAGAATTAGCCATCAATAATATTATTACAAATGGCGTAAAATATTCTGACAATAATGAGGTTTTTGTGACGCTTTCTGCTAATAATGAATGGATTAAGATTGCAATTAATGATATCGGAATTGGTATTCCGCCAGAAGATATTCCGCATCTGTATGAACCTTTTTTCAGAGGAAAAATTGCAGCTAAATATATAGGTTATGGTTTAGGTCTTCCTTTAGCTTCCAAGATCATCAGAATGCATGATGGCGAAATACAAGTGCAGTCTGAACAAAATAAAGGAACGATTGTAACCATTGTTTTTAAGAAAGAAAATTCCAAAAAATCCAATATTAGAAATTCTAATGTTGAATCTTAGAAAATTCTAATTTTAGATTAAGCCCCGTCTAATTCACGTAATCTTATTTTGTATGTATAAACTAAACAATTATACATATGAAAAATTTCCTTATACCCACTACTTTAGAAATTGACACTATCAGTGCTGTAAAATCAGCAATTAATCAAGCGAAAAACACAAATTGTGAGATTATCTTAATGATGGTTTCTGATACTCCTGATGCTTTTTCTTCTTCACAATTTTTACGCGAAATGAGAACTGCGCTTACAACAAGCCAGGAAGAAGTTCTTGAAACATGCCGATATATTATAGAACACACTGCCAATTGCAAATTAAAAATCCACAACCAATACGGACTTTCAGCTTCTGTTTTTAAAGGCATTATTGATGCTTTTGATGTAAAATTAGTTATCCTGACGCATTCTTACAAAGAAGAAAGCAAACGCATTCACCAATATTTAGTAAAACTGGCAGGAAACCAAAAATGCCCAATTTTACATTTAGGTACCGAATTAAGTAAAGGCGATTTTAATAAAGCGCTTTATATAGAAAATGCCAGTGCCAATATGCATGTTAAGGATGTTCAGCAATTTTTAAGCGCTAATTTCTCTTTTGAAATTGTAAGTCAAACAGCCAATTTTGATAATGATTACGAACAATTTGCTCCTTATTTGTCTGAAGCTATTTCAAAATATGATATTGACTTATTGGTGGAAACCCGTAAAAGCGAAAAAATAAAATTCAAAAAGACTAAAAAAGAAAAAGGCAATAATAGAATGGGACTTCCGGTTTTATCGCTTTACGAAACCTCTTAAACCGGCATTGAAGTCAAAGTTTAATTTAAAACCGAAAATATGTTATTAAAGAAAAGAATTCCAATGAGGTACGTTCTCGGGAAAATTAAAGTTGAAATTGCCCTTGTAGCGGCCTACACCATAG
>CBFGNY010000064.1:0-21057 GCA_965650235.1 uncultured Flavobacterium sp.
TGTTTTGGTCAACAATGCCGGTTATGGTTTACTAGGATCATTAGAGGAATTAACTGATGCCGAATCCAGAAAAAATTACGAAGTAAATGTTTTCGGATTATTAAATGTGATCAGAAGTGCAATGCCTTATATGCGTGCCAACAAATCGGGCCATATCTTTAATATTGCTTCGATAGGAGGATATAACGGAGGTTTTCCAGGCTGGGGAATTTACTGTTCTACAAAATTTGCTGTAGCGGGTTTGACAGAATCTTTAGCAGCTGAGGTAAAAGAATTTGGTGTGAATGTAACATTGGTATATCCGGGTTATTTTAGAACCGATTTCTTAAAAGATAGTTCTTTATTGTTGCCACAAAATCCAATTGCAGAATATAAACAAGTAAGAGAATCTGAAAGTGCGCACAAAGACAGCATCAACGAAAATCAACCTGGAGATCCTGAAAAATTTGCAGGCGCTTTAATTAAAATGAGTGAGCAAACAAATCCAGCATTGCATTTATTTGTTGGGCAAGATGCCTACGATATGGCACATGCAAAAATTGCAGAAGTTCAAAAAGAATTAGAACAATGGAAAGCCGTTTCCGTTTCGACTGGGTTTTAATTGAACAAATTCACAAATTGCAAGATTAAGTTTATGGTCTTTGTGTAAAAAAGTTTGCCACAAATTGCACTAATTTCCACGAATTACTTTGTGCGCAATCTTTGGAAAAAAAATTAGCGAAAATTTGTGTAATTGATGGCAAAAAAAACGCCAGATAGAGTTTTTTCTATCCGGCGTTTTAAATTTTAAGAAGTTAGAACGATTACATCATTCCTGGCATACCGCCACCCATTGGCATTCCACCGCCGGCATTTTCTTCTTTAATATCAATTAAGGCGCATTCTGTAGTAAGGATCATTCCAGAAACAGATGCAGCATTTTCTAATGCAACACGAGTTACTTTTTTAGGATCGATAATTCCAGCTTTAAGCATATCAACATACTCGTCAGTTTTAGCATTGTATCCAAAATCACCAGTGCCTTCACCCACTTTTGCAACAACTACAGAACCTTCAAGACCTGCATTTTCAACAATAGTTCTTAATGGAGATTCAACAGCTCGAGATACAATCTGAATTCCGGTTGCTTCATCAGCGTTGTCAGCTTTAAGATCAGCCAAAGCCGCTTTTGCTCTTAATAAAGCTACACCACCACCGGCAACGATTCCTTCTTCAACAGCAGCACGAGTTGCGTGTAAAGCATCATCAACTCTGTCTTTTTTCTCTTTCATTTCAACTTCAGAAGCTGCACCAACATAAAGAACAGCAACACCTCCGGCTAATTTAGCCAAACGCTCCTGCAATTTTTCTTTATCATAATCAGATGTAGTAGTTTCCATCTGACCTTTAATTTGGTTTACTCTGTTTTTGATGATATCTGCTTCACCAGCACCACTTACAATTGTAGTATTGTCTTTATCGATAGAAACTCTTTTTGCAGTTCCTAACATTTCGATAGTAGTATTTTCTAATGTATATCCTCTTTCTTCAGAGATTACAGTTCCACCAGTTAAGATTGCGATATCTTCCAACATTGCTTTTCTTCTGTCTCCAAAACCAGGCGCTTTTACAGCGGCAATTTTAAGAGCACCTCTTAATTTGTTTACTACCAAAGTAGAAAGAGCTTCTCCGTCAACATCTTCAGCAATAATCAATAAAGGTTTTCCTGATTGGGCAACTGGCTCTAAAACTGGAAGTAATTCTTTTAAAGAAGAAACTTTTTTGTCGTATAATAAGATGTATGGAGAGTCTAATTCCACTTCCATTTTCTCCGGGTTTGTTACGAAGTAAGGAGAAAGATATCCTCTGTCAAACTGCATACCTTCCACAACATCCACGAACGTATCAGTTCCTTTAGCTTCTTCAACAGTAATAACACCTTCTTTACCCACTTTTGCAAAAGCAGTAGCGATTAACTCACCGATAACTTCGTCGTTATTTGCAGAGATAGAAGCAATTTGTTTGATTTTGTCAGAATCGCTTCCAACCACCTTAGCTTGTTTAGCCAAGTCAGCAACGATAGCTTCAACAGCTTTGTCGATACCACGTTTCAAATCCATTGGATTTGCTCCTGCAGCAACGTTTTTCAAACCTTCTTTAACGATTGCCTGAGCTAAAACTGTAGCAGTTGTAGTTCCGTCACCCGCTAAATCATTTGTTTTAGAAGCTACTTCTTTAACCATTTGCGCGCCCATATTTTCTAATGGGTCTTTTAATTCGATTTCTTTTGCAACAGAAACTCCATCCTTAGTAACGGTTGGTCCACCAAACGATTTTCCGATAATTACGTTACGACCTTTGGGTCCAAGGGTTACTTTTACAGCATTTGCTAATGCATCAACACCACGTTTTAATCCGTCACGTGCTTCAATATCAAATTTTATATCTTTTGCCATTTTTTAATTTTTTTTAAAGTTATTTGTTTCAAGTCACTTAAGTCTTAACAGAGAGTACTTAATACATATTTTTTTTTAGATTATCGCTAAGATATCATCTTCACGCATGATCAAATAATCAGTTCCTTCAAGTTTCAATTCTGTTCCTGCATATTTGCCATAAAGAACAGTGTCACCAACTTTTACGGTCATAGTATGGTCTTTAGACCCGTTTCCTACTGCAACTACAGTTCCCTTTTGTGGTTTTTCTTTGGCAGTATCCGGAATAAAAATCCCTGAGGCAGTTTTGGTTTCAGCTGCAACAGGCTCGATAAGTACGCGATCTGAAAGCGGTTTAATGTTTAAGGCCATGTTTTTTATATTATTATAGTTATACGTTTTTTAATGTTCTATTTAGCTTTCAGAAATTATGCCATGCTGTTTTAACTGACATTTTTTCCTAAAAAAAATGCCAGCTTTGACAGGCTGGCATTTTATATTTATATAAAAATTATTATTTAGCTGCTGGAGTTGCCGGAGCCGGAGTTTGTTGAACCGGAGCAGCAGGTGCAGGTGTATTTGCAGGTGCTTCTGTCTTTTCAATTAGTTTAGAATCAGTATCACTTAATGATCCTGTAAAACTTAAGCTTGAAAGCAAGATTAAAGAAATCAAAATAGTAGCTAATGTCCAGGTACTTTTGTCTAAAAAATCAGTTGTTTTTTGTACTCCGCCTAACATTTGTGTTCCGCTGATAGTAGACGATAATCCGCCTCCTTTAGGATTCTGTACCATAATTACTACGATCAATAGAAAACAAACTATTGTGATTAAAACTAAAAAAATTGAAAATGTGCTCATTACTTAATTATTGTTATTGTTATTTTGTTGTAAAATCTTTATATCCGATATGCGGTCTGCAAAGAAACTAATTTTTTCTGGATATTTCAAAATTAATATTTCATATGCTTGGATTGCTTTTGTATATTTTTTTTGTTCCAAATATACTCTGGCCAGAGTCTCGGTCATTAAATAAGAATTGTCTTCCTTATAAGAATCAGGTTGTATTACCGGAGTTATTGGTGTCTGCTTTATAGGAGGGATTTTTGGGTTTGTTTCGATGAATTTATTAATGATCTCTAACTTTTTCTTTTTCTCTTCGTCAATCATTTCATTTTCGACCGTATTTTCTTTTTTTGTTTCTAACCTTACGGCTTCTTTTGAGTTTTCATTTGTTCTGTCTATTGGCTCTGGTCTTGCCAACTGTAGCCATTCTTGAAAAGAATGCTTTTCATTAACAGAAAAATCCAAAGGTTTTCCTATTTCCAGATTTTCTTCGGCCGTTTTCACTGTTTCAGAGACTTCAATTTCTTTTGGCTCTTCAACTGTAGGCACTTCTTCAAAAACAACTGTTGAGGCTTCTTGTAACGAATTATAAATTGATTCTTCAATTGGTTCAACTCTTACTTCAGGAATTTCATCCTCTACAATTTCATCAAAAAAAGTTCGTGTCGGTTCTTTTATAATAGGTGTTGGTTCAATAATTGAAACCGTTTCAGTAATAGGGGTCTCCTCAATAGTTGGGGTTACTTCTTCAAAAGAGTCTATGGTTGGCTGTTCAGTAATTGAGGTAATTGATATTTCCTCAACTTTTATTGGTTCTTCAGAAGCAGTGCCTGAGACTTCTTTAAAAGAATCTAAAATCGCCTCTTCAGTAATTGGATCAATTAATTTTTGTTCAGTTTTTACCGGTTTTTCAAAATCAACGGTTGTTACTTCTTTAAAAGAATCTATGGTAGGTTGTTCAGTAATTAAATCAATTGGTGTTTCTTCAACTTTTACTGGCTGGGTTTTTACTTCTTTAAAAGAGTCTAAAATCGATTGTTCGGAAACCGGATCAATTGGCTTTTCTTCGACTTTTGTCGGCTCTTCAAAAGGCAGTGCAGTTGTAGCCTCTTTGATTGACTCTAAAATTGACTTTTCAATAGGATCAATACGAACTTCTTCGAGCTTCTTTCTTTCTTCCGCCAAGACAATTTCGCTGTCAAAAACAGTAATGTTCAAGAGATCTCTAAGTTTGCGGTCATAATATGCACCTTGAATTGAGGTGAAAGTCTCAGAAGTAATAAAATCAAACAAAACCGAACGGTCTGATGTATGTGCTGCTGTAACTTTTAAGGCATAATTATACTTAAAGCTGTTTTGATTATAAAGTCCTTTTAATCGCAATGCGCGCGCACTTTGAAAATATGGAAATTCATTCAAAACGCCTCCTAATGCTTCTGTCTGCTTTTCTGTAATCGCATCAGGTTTGTTAATTAGGTAAGTATAATTTGTTACGTTCATTATTTTATTGTTTAAGTGTTTAATTGTAAAAACCGGATCAACGATTAACCGATTTAACAATTAGCCTAAAATTACCATTTTGCTAATGACTCATTAAAAATATCCTGTGTAATTCTTTCAAATATATCTTTGATGGCTTCATTTAAAACACTTCCTACCAGTTGCGATTGCGCAGGATAATCATGATAAAATTCGAATGTTTTTTCAAAATCGTCAGTTTCTTTCTTTCTGTTTGAAAAGCGAACCATTACACGAATTGTTAAACGGTTTTGCGAAGCCTGCTGGTCAGCAGTTGCTGTCATCGGAGTAATTCTGTAATCTGTGATTTCTCCTTCATAAAGCAAATCACCATTTGAACTAACTAAATTTAAATTGGTCTGATTCATGATTAAATCCTGCAAAGCCAATGTAAACTCTCTGTCAATTCCGGGCTCAATCAAATCTGCGTTATTCTGAAAAAAGTTTACCTGAAACGTTTTGGCATCAATTGGTGCTGCACCTGTAAAATTATATACAGAACAGCCACTTAACATGAACAGACTAATAAGCGCAAATAAGGAATATATTTTTTTCATAAAATTTATTGTAAAAATCCCAATTTTTTTATTCTAAACTCTAATACTATGGAAAATCAATCTTTTAAAAACTAAACACAAATTATAATTTTTCAAATATACTAATTTGCATTTTCTTCAAGGTTTGGAATTTGGAATTTAAAATTTGGATTTCTTTCTATAGGTCAAACTGTTTAATTTTTCGATATAAAGTTCTTTCTGAAATTCCCAATTCATCAGCAGCTGCTTTTCGTTTTCCCTTATTTTTTTCTAATGATTTCTTAATCATTTCGATTTCTTTTTGTTCTAAACGCAAAATTTCTTCTTCCTCAATCGTTTCCGCATCTAAATAGTTATTGTCATCCTGTATACGGAAATTCTCATCTCGAGTTGCAGGTGCCATCACAGCGGTTCTTGGTTCTTCTTCAAAATCAATTTCGCTCTCGTTTTCCTGAGAGCCATATATTTTCTGAATTAGATTCGGATTTATATCCTGTACTTTTGAGTTTCCGTTTTTCATTAATTCTAAAGTGAGTTTTTTCAAATCGTTCAAATCACTTTTCATGTCAAAAAGAACTTTGTATAAAATGTCTCTTTCAGTACTAAAATCATCTTTTTTCTTATCGCTGATTACAGAAGGTAAATTAGAACCTTCGGTAGGCAGATACGATTGTAAAGTTGCTAATGAAATATCACGATTCGTTTCTAAAACAGAAATTTGCTCCGCTACATTTCGTAACTGACGAATGTTTCCGTTCCATCTGAATTTCTGCAAAAGATGGACAGCATTCTCATCTAATTTCAACGGAGGCATTTTGTATTTGTGCGCAAAATCGGCCACAAATTTTCGAAACAACAAATGAATGTCTTCATTTCTTTCACGCAAAGGAGGTAAAGTAATTTCGACTGTTGTTAAACGATAATATAAATCCTCGCGGAATTTTCCTTTTTCGATTGCATTGAATAAATTTACATTTGTTGCTGCTACAATTCTCACATTCGTTTTTTGAACCTGAGACGAACCTACTTTTATAAATTCACCATTTTCAAGTACACGAAGCAAACGGACCTGAGTGGTTAAAGGCAATTCACCTACTTCGTCAAGAAAAATGGTTCCACCGTCAGCCACTTCAAAATAACCTTCACGTGTGCTTGTTGCCCCTGTAAAAGCGCCTTTCTCGTGTCCAAAAAGTTCGCTGTCAATGGTTCCCTCCGGAATAGCTCCGCAGTTTACAGCAATATATTTACCATGCTTTCTGTGTGAAAGCGAATGTATAATTCTCGGAATATTCTCTTTACCAACACCACTTTCCCCGGTCACCATTACCGATATGTCAGTAGGAGCAACCTGAATGGCTTTTTCAATGGCGCGATTTAACTTTGGGTCATTACCAATGATCTCAAATCGTTGTTTTATTGCTTGAACTGTTTCCATTTATATTTTGTTTCAAGTTTTTGTTTGTTTCAGGTTGCTTGGCAAAACTGATGGTTGAAATCGTAATATTTTTTTACCACAAATTACACAAATTTCCGCAAATTCATTTTAAGAATTTATCAATCGTTTATATACTAATGATTTGTTTTGAAAGTTTGCAATTATTCCAACAGGAGTATCAGCCAATTTCATGTAATTTAATGTTTGAGCGAGATGATCATTACAAATTTCCTTTACAGATTTTACTTCTAATATTATGTCATGATAAACTATAAAATCGGCATAAAATTTATGTGGCAAAATAATCCCTTTATATTCTATCGCAAATTCCTTTTCTCGTTGATAAGGAATTCTATGGTTTTTAAATTCAATCTCTAATGCGTCTTTATATATGATTTCGAGTAAACCGGGACCTAATAATCTATGTACTTCCATACATATACCAACTATATGGTAGTTTTCATCTTTTTTGTAATAATATTCGTTTGAGTCAGACATGGAGATTAATTTGTGAAAATTTGTGAAATTTGCGGTTAAAAAAAATTAATTCATTTCACTCAATCCAACCGCTTCACCTTTCAAAGTTCCACTAGTGCAGCTTGTAATTTTCACATTTACAAAATCTCCAATTTTATAGTTTTCCTTAGGAAAAACAACCGTAATACTTTGCGAATTTCTTCCTGAAAATTCTTCTTTTGATTTTTTAGAAACTTTCTCAACTAAAACTTCAACAACTTGCCCAACGTATTCCTCACTTCTAAACCAGGCGTGTTTTTGTTGCAAGTCCACGATTTCCTGTAATCTTCTGGCTTTAGTTTCTTCCGGAACATCATCTTCCATTTTTCTTCCGGCTAAAGTTCCCGGACGCTCCGAATACGAATACATATAACCAAAATTATATTTTACATATTCCATTAAACTCATACTGTCCTGATGGTCTTGCTCTGTTTCTGTTGGGAAACCTGCAATCATATCCTGCGAAATCGACGCATTCGGAATAATAGTCCTGATTTTATCAATCAAGGTCATGTATTCTTCACGAGTGTGCAGACGATTCATTTCTTTTAAAATTCTGTTGCTTCCAGATTGTACCGGCAAGTGAATGTGTTTACAGATATTTGGATATTTCGCGATAACATGTAAAACACTTTCGTGCATATCCTGCGGATTAGAAGTCGAAAATCGGATACGCATTTTTGGGAAACCTACCGCAACCATTTCAAGTAATTGATCAAAATCAACTGCGGTTGCTTTTTGCATTTCAGAAGCATTTACAAAATCCTTTTTTAAACCGCCTCCGTACCACAGGTAACTGTCAACGTTTTGACCTAAAAGTGTGATTTCCTTAAATCCTTTATCCCACAAATCCTGAATTTCAGTCATGATACTTTGCGGTTCACGGCTGCGCTCACGTCCACGCGTAAAAGGCACAACGCAAAACGTACACATATTATCACAACCACGGGTAATGGAAACCAAAGCGGTAATTCCGTTACTCATCAAACGAACCGGTGAAATATCTCCGTACGTTTCCTCTTTCGATAAAATTACATTGATTGCGTCGCGGCCTTCTTCAACTTCTGCCAATAAATTCGGCAAATCTTTATAAGCATCAGGTCCAACAACAAGATCGACTATTTTTTCTTCTTCCAGAAACTGACTTTTCAAACGTTCCGCCATACAGCCCAAAACGCCTACTTTCATTTTCGGATTAATACGTTTTACTGCATTATATTTCTCCAGACGCTTACGAATAGTTTGTTCCGCCTTGTCTCGAATCGAGCAGGTATTAACAAGAACTAAATCAGCATCTTCAAGAGTTTGTGTAGTATTATATCCGTTTATCGATAAAATAGAGGCTACGACCTCACTGTCCGAAAAATTCATCGCACAACCGTAACTTTCTATAAAAAGTTTCTTCGTATTCTCAGGTTTATTTTCTAAAATAAGACTTTCGCCCTGCTTGCTTTCTTCAATAATCTTTTCCATTGTAAAATTTCAAAGTGCAAAGATAACGCAAAAGGTATAAAGATGACAAGATGTCAGATAAAGAATTAACAATGTTTTCAGAAATGTGGGTAGAAAATAAAGTTGCTCTGAATTTACTCAAAAAAACTTCTTTTTGGAAGTGTCATTCCACCCGGCCTGATTTGAATATTCAACATAAAAAATTTTAATATCAGCCTGATTAGCTAATTGAGTAAAGAATATTTTTTTGTCGGACTGATTTCCATGTTCAGTAAAAAACCAGTTTCCATCATTATTCCCAACCTGATTACTGTAATTTACTCTGTAAACTTTTAAGTCAGCCATATTTGCTAACTCAACTACAAAAACTTTTATATCTGCTTGATTTTCATGTTCTACTGAGTGTACTTTTTGAGCTTTAACGGAAATGCTAAAAAAGAGGATAATCATAAAACAAAGTTGGTGAATGTGAATCTTTAAAATTTTGAATGTATTATTGCTCATAATATTTTTTTTTAAATCTCTGTAAAACAAAAATATTGTTTATAAATTAAATATAGGGTTTTCTGTTAATTGATTAAGTTATCTTAAATATTAATGTCATCTATTGGACTTAAAAAATTATACCTATATATAATCAATCTGTTTACAGATAAATCTGCAATTTTTATAAACATAATATCAAAATACCTCAAAAATAAATTATCAAGGTTGATATTTAAAAAAAACTTCTACTTTTGTTGCAGAAAAAAAGAGCAATGGCAAAGAATTTAGTAATAGTGGAGTCACCTGCAAAGGCGAAAACAATCGAGAAATTTCTCGGGAGTGATTTTCAGGTGGAGTCAAGTTATGGTCACATAGCCGACTTACCATCAAAGGAAATAGGAGTAGATGTAGAAAATGGATTTAAACCTAAATATGAAGTTTCTCCTGATAAAAAAGCCCTTGTAAGTAAACTAAAAACACTATCTAAAAATGCCGAAATGGTTTGGCTGGCAAGTGATGAGGACCGCGAAGGAGAAGCTATTTCATGGCACTTGGCGGAAGAATTAAAACTTGATACTAAAAAAACCAAAAGAATTGTTTTTCATGAGATTACCAAGACTGCGATTCTTAAAGCAATCGATAATCCAAGAGAAATTGATTATAATTTAGTAAATGCACAACAGGCACGTCGTGTTCTGGATCGTTTAGTAGGTTACGAATTGTCTCCGGTTTTATGGAGAAAAATTAAAGGCGGACTTTCTGCAGGACGTGTACAATCTGTTTCTGTTCGTTTGATTGTAGAAAGAGAACGCGAAATCCAGAATTTTAATGCAGTTGCAAGTTACTCTGTAGTAGCAGAATTTGTGAACGAAGCTGGAAAAGCTTTCAAAGCTAAATTGCCAAGAAACTTCAATACTAAAAAAGAAGCCGAAGATTTCTTAAAACAAAACATCGGATCTAAATATAAGGTAGCAGATTTAGAAACTAAACCTACCAAAAAATCTCCAACAGCACCTTTTACAACTTCTACGCTTCAACAGGAAGCAGCCAGAAAATTGTATTTGCCAGTAGGAATCACCATGCAGTTAGCACAACGTTTATACGAAGCCGGACTTATTACGTATATGAGAACGGACAGTGTGAACCTTTCTAAAGATGCAATGGATGCCGCTGAAGCTGAAATCATCAAATCATACGGAAAAGAATTTTCGAAACCGAGAACTTTCGCTAACAAAAGCAAAGGAGCACAAGAAGCCCACGAAGCAATTCGCCCGACTGATATGTCGCGCCACACGGTAAATATTGATCGTGATCAGGCTCGTTTGTATGATTTGATCTGGAAAAGAACTTTGGCCTCTCAAATGAGCGATGCGCAATTAGAAAGAACAAACGTAAAAATTGAAGCGAATAACCACAGTGAGATTTTTACAGCTTCCGGAGAGGTATTACTTTTTGAAGGTTTCCTTAAAGTGTATCTTGAAGGGCATGATGATGACGAAGAAGAACAAGAAGGAATGTTGCCGGCTTTAAAAGTAAATGAAAAGTTAGCTAATAATTACATCACAGCAACTGAAAGATATTCAAGGCCTCCAGCTCGTTATACAGAGGCTTCTTTGGTGAAAAAATTAGAAGAATTAGGAATTGGTCGTCCGTCTACGTACGCACCAACTATTTCGACGATCATCAACAGAAATTATGTTGAAAAAGGAACTTTGGAAGGTCAGGAGCGTAATTACACACAATTAACTTTACAAGCTGATAAAGTAGGAGAGAAGTTGCTGAAAGAAAACACAGGTTCTGATAAAGGAAAATTAGTTCCAACTGATATTGGGACAATCGTTACTGATTTCCTTGTCAAAAATTTTGGAAATATCCTTGATTATAATTTCACAGCAAAAGTAGAACAGGACTTTGATGAAATTGCCGAAGGAAATATCGACTGGGCAACCATGATGCAGGAATTCTATGATAAATTTCACCCGAATGTTAAAGATGTTGAAGCAAATGCCGAAAGAGAAAGTGGTGAAAGAATCCTGGGTAAAGATGCAGACGGAAGACAGGTATCTGTTCGTTTAGGAAAATTTGGGCCGATGGCTCAAATTGGAGAAGCAGATGATGAAGATAAAAAGTTTGCCAGCTTAATGGCAGATCAAAATATTGGAAACATTACTTTAGAAGAAGCTTTGAATCTTTTTCTATTGCCTAAAAATTTAGGTGAATATAAAGGAGAAGAAGTAGAGGTAAGTAATGGACGTTACGGACCTTATGTACGTCATGGAAGTGTTTTTATTTCGCTGCCGAGAGGTGAGGATCCGCTAGCAGTTACAAAAGAAAGAGCTCAGGAATTAATTGACGAAAAGGCACTTGCTGATGCACCAATTGCAGTTTATAAGGGAGAAGCAGTTCAGAAAGGTGTGGGGCGTTTTGGTCCCTTCATCAAATGGAATGGGCTTTTTGTAAATGTAAGCAAAAAATACAATTTTGATAATTTATCTCAGGCTGATGTTGAGGAATTGATTGAAGATAAATTGCAAAAGAACATTGATAAAGTGCTTCACAATTGGGAAGAAGAAGGAATCTTGGTTGAAAAAGCACGTTGGGGACGTTCCGTAATTACAAAAGGGAAAATCAAAATTGAATTAAGTAAAGATGTTGATGCAACGAAATTGACATTGACTCAGGTTCAGGAAATGATTGCGGCAAAAACGCCAGCCAAAAAGACGACTGCAAAAAAAGCAACAACAGCAAAGAAAGCTCCGGCTAAAAAAACAGCTGTTAAAAAGAAATAAAAAATGGAGTTTGATTTTCTGGAACCAGTTAACCAAGGAGTTTTAAAATTCATTAGTTCGTTGTCTTCTCAAGAACTGGGTAGTAAAATTGTTTTCCATACTCAGGATCAATTTCCTGATATTAGTAAAATTGATATTGCTATTGTTGGTGTTTTAGAAGATCGTAGAAATATTGATATTGTTAATGAGGTTAACCTGACAGCAGTGCGAAAAAAACTTTATAGTATGTTTCCAGGCAACTGGGACGCATCTATTGCTGACCTCGGGGATATTTTGGCAGGCGAAACGGTAGAGGATACTTATTTTGCACTTAAAAAGGTATCTTCATTATTAATAAAAAATAAAGTGATTCCGATAGTTCTGGGAGGTTCACAAGATCTAACCTATGCTTTGTATCGTGCTTATGATGATTTGGAGCAAATGGTTAATATGGTTTCTGTTGACAACAAATTTGATTTTGGCAAAGAAAGCGAAACAGTTTCATCGAATTCTTATCTGACAAAGATCATAATTGATGAGCCGAATAATCTTTTTAATTTTTGCAATATTGGTTATCAGACTTATTATAATTCGCAGGAAGAAATTGACCTGATTGAGAAATTGTTTTTTGATGCCTATCGTTTAGGAGAGATTTCCAATAATATAGCTTTGGCAGAACCAGTTTTTAGAGATGCTGATTTGGTTAGTGTTGATTTAAATTCAGTAAAATCTTCTGATTCCGGTAATAATATTTCTTTTGAGCCTAATGGTTTTAATGGGAAAGAAATTTGTTCTTTAGCCCGCTATGCTGGAATTAGCGATAAAGTTTCCTCATTTGGAGTGTTTAACCATAATAGCACCATACCTGAATCGGCTATGATTGCTCAAATAATTTGGTATTTTGTAGAAGGTTATCATTATCGTTCTAAAGAATATCCATTTGGAAGCAGAACAAATTATTTAAAATATATAGTTCCGTTAGAAAATGAAGAATTGATTTTTTACAAAAGTGATAAGACAGAGCGTTGGTGGATTGAAATTCCTTTTTTATCTAATGGAAACAATAAATTAAAAAGGAATACGTTGTTACCTTGTTCTTATGAAGAATATTTGTGTGCCTGCAATCAGGAACTACCAGAAAGATGGTGGAAAGCGCAAAGGAAAAATGCTTTATAACTTCTAAATATTGTTAAAAAACTCAATTTTAGAATTCTCAAACATTTAATTTAATTTTCTTTAGTAAGAATTAAGGTGAAAATCATAAAATTTAACGTTTTTTACCGATTTTTTTTAACATTTTACTATTGAAATATTTTTTTTTTATTTTTTTTAACATTAATTTTGAACCCTGAAATAAATATAGATATAGTATTGTTTTTTAGAAAAATAATAAATACGTTTACGACTTAAAATAATGAATAGAAATCCCAAATTTATATGAAGAAGTTTATTGCATTTTCGACAATGTTAACACTAGTAATTGGCTGTGGTAAATCCGGAGATAAAGGCGAATTAGTTGGTGTGCAAGGAGGAAAGTGGCATCCTGAAAAGCCTTATGGAATGACTTTGGTTCCAGGTGGATCTTTTATTATGGGTAAATCCGATGGTGATTTAGCTGCAGTAGAAGATGCTCCGACTAAAACAGTAACAGTTCGTTCTTTCTATATGGATGAAACAGAAATTACTAATGCTGAATATCGTCAGTTTGTAGAATGGGTAAAAGATTCTACAATGAGAGTTCGTTTAGCTATTTTAGCTGATGAAACTGGCCAAAAATCAGCCGGTACTGGTAAAGGTAAAAATGCCGGTAGTATTGCGGATTACGCATTTAATGATTCAGAACCTGAAAAAATGACGGCTTATGATAAATACATGTATGATAATTATTATAGTGTAGGTACAAAAGATGATCCTTATGCCGGAAGAAAATTAAACAAAAAAGTTAAGTTAATAAAAGATACAAAGGCTTATCCTGATGAATATTATGCTGAAGTAATGGATTCAATGTATTTGCCAATTGAAGAATCATATAATGGTTTAAGAACAATTGACGTGAATAAATTGAAATTCCGTTATTCATGGATGGACATTCAGGCTGCGGCAAAAGCTAAAGTTGGTAAGAGAAAAGATTTTGTGAAAACAGAAGAGGTGCCTATTTATCCTGATACTGCTGTTTGGATTAAAGATTTTGCTTATTCTTATAATGAGCCAATGCATAATGATTATTTTTGGCATAAAGCATATGGAGATTATCCTGTAGTTGGTGTAACCTGGAAACAAGCTAAAGCTTTCTGTGCATGGAGAACTTTAAATAAAAACAGTTATATTAAATCGAAGAAAAAAGGTCGTGACTTAATTAATTCTTTCAGATTGCCAACAGAGGCAGAATGGGAATATGCTGCAAGAGGAGGTCTTGAATCTGCAACTTATCCTTGGGGAGGTCCTTATACTAAGAGCGACAGAGGTTGTTTTATGGCTAACTTCAAGCCAAGCAGAGGAGACTATGCTGCTGATGAAGCCCTGTATACTGTTGAAGCAAAATCATATGAAATGAATGGTTATGGTTTATATAACATGGCAGGAAATGTTTCAGAGTGGACAGATTCAGCTTACAATCCAAATGCATATGAGTATGTTTCTACAATGAATCCAAATGTTATTGATGGAAATAACCAAAGAAAAGTTGTTCGTGGTGGTTCCTGGAAAGATGTTGCTTACTTTTTGCAAGTAGGAACACGTGACCATGAATATGCAGACTCTGCAAGAAGCTATATTGGCTTCAGAACTGTACAGGACTATATGGGAACTCAATCAACCGGAAGTAAAAAGTAAATTAAATTAAATTCAATTCAAATAACCTAAATCTATTTTAAAACCTAAAAAAAATTATTATTATGGCATTATTAAGTAAAAAAGCAATGAATTTCGCTTATGGTATGGGGGCGGCAGTAGTAATCGTTGGAGCTTTGTTCAAGATTACTCACTTTGAAATTGGGCCTTTAACAGGAACAGTTATGTTGTCAGTTGGTTTGATAACTGAGGCATTAATCTTTGCTCTTTCTGCTTTTGAACCAGTTGAAGATGAATTGGATTGGACGCTTGTGTATCCTGAATTAGCGAATGGGCAGCCAACTAAAAAAGCGGTTAAGGTTGAAACGCCATCTGATGCTCAGGGATTATTGTCTCAAAAATTAGATGTAATGCTAAAAGAGGCTAAAATTGACGGTGAATTAATGTCAAGCTTAGGTAATAGTATCAAAAATTTCGAATCAGCTGCTAAAGGAATTGCACCTACTGTTGATTCAATTGCTTCTACTAAAAAGTACAGCGAAGAGTTATCTATGGCTGCTGCTCAAATGGAATCATTAAACAGTTTATATAAAGTACAATTAGAGAGTGCTTCAAGAAATGCTGAGGCCAACAAAGAAATAGCTGAAAATGCTGGAAAATTAAAAGAGCAAATGCAATCTATGACTGCAAATATAGCTTCTTTAAATAGTGTTTACGGTGGTATGCTTTCTGCAATGAGTAACAAAGGATAATTAGTTTTTAACTATATATTAAAATTATTAATAAAAACTAATTAGAAAAAAATGGCAGGAGGAAAATTAACCCCTAGACAGAAGATGATTAACCTGATGTATCTGGTTTTCATCGCAATGTTAGCAATGAACGTATCAAAAGAAGTAATATCTGCTTTTGGTTTGATGAATGAAAAATTTGAAAGTGCAAATACTTCTTCAGAGCAAACAAATGCTGGATTATTAACAGCTTTAGATCAGAAAGCTGCTGAGGCAAAAGGAGAATTTGCTATTGCAGCAGTAACTGCTCATAAAATAGAAACGATTTCAAAAGAATTTTACGCTTATATTGGTACATTGAAAGCTCAGTCTGTAAAAGGTTTTGAGAAAGATAAAGAAACTGGTAAAATGCCTTATGAGTCTATGGACAGAGGAGATAATATCGATGATTGGTTCACTGGAGACGGCTACACCAAAAAAGGAAACGAGATTATTTCTAAAATCGAAAAGTACAAATCAGATATTAAAGCAGCTTTAGGAACAGATAAAAAATATGCTCCTATAATTGCTGAGGTAGAGAAAAAATTTGATCTTTCTGATGTAAAAAACAAAGATGGCATCAAAGAAAAATATTTAGCATATCATTTTAAAGGTTTTCCTGCAATTGCTACGGCTGCAAAACTTTCGGCTTGGCAAAGTGATGTTAAAAAAGTTGAAGCCGATGTTTATAACAGTGCTTTAGGAAAAGCGGCTGTTGCTGCAGCGTCTTACAGTAATTATCAGGCAATTGTAGTTTTAGATAAAAATGCTTATTTTCAAGGTGAAAAAGTAACTGGTAAAGTAGTTCTAGGACGTTATGACGAAAATACTACGCCAACCTCTTTTTCTGGCCCAGGGCAAATTGTTAACGGACAAGCTGTTATTTCATTAACTGCCGGAGGTGTTGGAGAGCAGGATATTAATGGTCAATTCACATTTTTGGAAGATGGAAAAAATATTCCACTTAAATTTTCAGGTAAATATGTGGTAGTTCCAAGACCTAATGCAGCTACTATTTCTGCTGATAAAATGAATGTTGTTTACAGAGGCGTTGTTAACCCAATATCTGTTTCTTTTGCAGGTGTTGATGCCAATAAAATTGTAGCAAGTGCACCAGGATTAAATTCTGCGGGTAAGCCTGGTAAATATAATATGAGCCCAGGTTCAGGTACTGAAACTACTATTTCTGTTACAGGAACTTTGCCAAACGGAGAGAAAGTTACAGATAAGAAAACATTTAGAATTAAAGGTATCCCTGGTCCAACAGGTACAATTAGAGGTGAAATTGGTGTTGTTAAAGGGCCAAAATCTAACTTAGAAATTGCTACTATTGGAGCTAAATTACTTGATTTTGATTTCGAAGTTGGTTTAGATGTTGTTGGTTTTAATTTAAAAATTGCCGGTCAGCCTACAGTTGTTGTTAATGGTAACAGATTAAATGCACAATGTAAATCAGTTCTTTCTAAAGCAGGTAGAGGAGATCAGGTTACTATTTCTGAAATTAAAACTAAACTTGTTGGAGCTGGTAGTTATTTATTACCAAGAACTGCTCCGGTAATTTACGAAATACAATAATAAAGTAGGTAAAACTACGTTCAATATCTTATAATGATATCATGATGAAAGTAAGAAATTTTTTAATAGCTATTGTTTCTGTCGCTGGGACGTTTGCTTCTAATGCACAATCCAATTTGCTTAACGCAAAAACTCCTGATCAGATAGGACTAAAAACTCCTGCACAGCTTATCTCAGACAACGACAAGCCTTTGGCTTATGGTTATGTAGATGACAGAGATGTATTGATGGGAAAAACTACTTGGGAAATTATTGATTTGAACGAAAAAATCAATTTTCCTTTATATTTTCCTGTAGATACTGCTAATATTGGTTCTGATAGACGTTCTCTTTATGATGTTTTGACGAAAGCTATGAAGAATGGCAAGATAACTGAAGTTTATTCTGATAGTTATTTTAATACTAAAAAATCTTTGAAAGACATCGAAGGATCGTTATCACGTATTGATACAACAGATGCTGGTAGAGAACTGATAAACCAATATCCGGATGATTACCGTTCACATGTTGTTAAAAAGAAAGTAGTTACTGGTACTGGAAAAAAGAAAGTAGTTACTTATGTTGATGAAGTTGTTGGTGCTACAAGAACAGTTCCTGCAGAATACATTTTGAAGCAGGATCTTACTGCAGCTGATGTTTCGCAATATAAAGTAAAAGGATACTGGTATTTTGATAAACGTCAAAGTGAACTGAAATATCGTTTGCTTGGAATTTGTCCAATTACTCCTGATGTTTATACTATGAATAGTGACGAAAAGGATTATATTGAGTTGTTCTGGATTTTCTACCCAAATGCAAGAGAAGCTTTGCATGAAGCAAAAGCATTTAATGATAGCAATTCAGCACTTCCAATTTCTTTCGATCAAATCTTAAATTCAAGACGATTTAATGCTGTTGTGTATAAAGAAGAAAACTTGTACGGAGATCGTGAGATCAAAGAATACATGAAAGATAATGCACAAAATCAATTATTAGAATCTGAAAGAGTGAAAGAGAAGATTCGTAATTTTGAACAAGATATGTGGAATTACTAATTAGCTGATTCAAATTTTAATATAAAAAAAACTCTTATTACCTTTGTAGTAAGAGTTTTTTTTTATTTATAATAAAATATTTCTGGCTGAATGACTATGCTTTTCAAATTCAAATTATTTTATTTGTAAGAAAAAGTAAAGCTCTGTAAAATTTATGTTTAATTTCTTGTAATAATTATTATTATGAAAGTAAAAAAAATTTTAACAGCTATTTTGTTTCTCTATGGATGTTTCGTTTCTATTGCGCAATCTAATTTACTGAATGCTAAAACTGCCGATCAGATTGGTCTCAAAACAACAGCACAATTGGTATCTGATGATGATAAGCCATTAGAATATGGTTATGTAGATGATCGGGATATTTTAATGGGAAAAACAGTATGGGAAATTATTGACTTAGATCAAAAAATTAATTTTCCACTTTATTTTCCTGTAGATACAGCTAATATCGGTTCGGATCGAAGATCCCTCTATGATGTTTTAATAAAAGGGATTAAAGATGGCAGAATAACAGAAGTTTACACAGATAGTTATTTTACTACCAAAAAAACAATGAAAGATATTGAAGGATCATTATCCAGAGTTGATACTACTGATGCGGGTAGGGAACTTATTAATCAATATCCGGATGATTACAGATCCCATATAGTTAAAAAGAGAGTAGTGACGGGTACCGGAAAAAAGAGAGTCGTTACTTATGTTGATGAAGTTGTTGGTGCCACAAGAACTGTTCCTGCTGAATACATTTTGAAACAAGATATTACTGCAGCTGATGTTTCGCAATATAAAATAAAAGGATACTGGTATTTTGATAAACGCCAAAGTGAACTAAAATAT
The DNA here is from genome assembly GCA_965650235.1 of uncultured Flavobacterium sp. Lineage (GTDB taxonomy): Bacteria > Bacteroidota > Bacteroidia > Flavobacteriales > Flavobacteriaceae > Flavobacterium. The sequence goes on from CBFGNY010000064.1 coordinate 18,976, forward strand.
CGTTTGCTTGGAATTTGTCCTGTAACTCCTGATGTTTATACAATAAACAGTGATGAAAAAGATTATATCGAATTGTTTTGGGTTTTTTTTCCAAATGCACGCGAGGTATTACATAAGGCAAAAGCTTTTAACGATAAAAATTCGGCTCTTTCAATTTCATTCGATCAGATATTGAATTCGAGGAGATTTAATTCAGTGATTTACAGAGAAGAAAATATATATGGTGATCGTGATATTAAGGACTACATACAGGATAATGCCCAAGGTCAATTATTAGAATCTGAAAGAGTAAAAGAGAAGATTCGCAATTTTGAAGAAGATATGTGGAACTATTAAACAACTCTATTACATAACAAAAAACTCTTAGTACATTTGTACAAGAGTTTTTTTTTGTTTTTTATTTATACTTACATGTTAGATTATATAATCATTGGATCTGGTTTGGCCGGAATTTCTTTTTCTGAAACTGCCCTTAAAAGCAATAAATCTATTTTAGTGATAGATAACCAATCGAGGGTCTCATCAAGAGTGGCTGGAGGTTTGTATAATCCAGTAATTTTAAAGCGCTTTAGTGAAGTATGGAAAGCAGAAGAGCAGCTAGTTCTAATGAAAGACTTTTACAATCAAATTGAAGTTAAACTGCAAACTAAAATTAATTATAAACTTCCAATTCTTAGAAAATTTTTCTCTGTTGAAGAACAAAATAATTGGTTTTCGGCTTCAGATAAGGTCTTTTTGGCTCCCTTTCTTTCTACAAAATTAATTTTTAAGAAATATTTTGGCATTGATTCACCCTTTGATTACGGAGAAGTATTAGATACTGGTTACGTTGATACTGTCCTTTTATTAGATAAATACCAGCAATATTTAATTGAAAATGAATTATTGCTTAAGGAGTCGTTTGAATATGATCAATTAATCATAGATAATGATTTTGTTCAGTATAAAGAGTATCAGGCAAGAAATATAATTTTTGCTGAAGGCTTTGGAATGCATTCTAATCCACTCTTTCAGGATTTACCACTTGATGGTACAAAAGGGGAACTTTTTATTATAAAAGCACCAGAACTTGATTTAGATGTAATCGTTAATACAAGCGTTTTTATTTTGCCTTTGGGAAATAATTTATTCAAAGTAGGGGCAACTTACAATTGGAAAGATAAAACCGATGCCCCAACAGAAGAAGGCAAAACCGAATTGGTAGAACGCATCAAGGAAATTCTTAACTGCGATTTCGAAATTATTTCTCATTTTGCAGGAGTAAGGCCAACAGTTCGTGATAGAAGACCAATAATTGGAACACATTCTCAATATAAATCGGTACACATATTAAACGGACTTGGTACACGTGGTGTAATTCTCGGACCAGCAATGGCGAATGAATTATTTGATTTTATTGAAAATGATAAGCCTTTGGATCCAACAATTGATATTCAGCGGTTTTATAAAAAAAGAAAATAAATATTATTTTTTTCCGGCAGTTGGATCATAAGAAATGAACATATTGATGTACAGGTTTCGTGAAAGTCTTAATACAAAAGGAAATAATACAATTAAGGCAATGACGATCGCTAAAAATGATTCTTCAATAGTGGTTCCAAAAAAAACAAATGAAACAATAAAAGCTGCAATTCCTACAGCAACATTCAGTCCGTAGCTTACGTACATAGCACCATAAAAGAAGGAAGGTTCTAATTGATATTTTAATCCGCAATGACTGCAATTTTCATTCATTTTGAGAACTTTAGTCAAATGAAGCGGATTTTTGTCCAAATACATGCTCTCATTTTGACATTTTGGACAACTTCCTGTTAAAATACTATTTAGTTTGGATCCTTTTTTTAACATTTGCAAAAAATTTTAACAAAGGTACATATTTTGCGCCTTTACTGCTCGTAATAATAGTCACAAATTATGCTTAATATACACAATCTTTCGGTTTCTTTTGGAGGAACATATTTATTTGAAGAAGTTACTTTTCGTTTAGGAGCCGGAGACCGAGTTGGTCTTGTTGGTAAAAACGGAGCGGGTAAATCTACAATGCAAAAAATGTTGGCTGGAGATTTTAAACCAGACTCTGGA